>JANNBA010000061.1:0-59079 GCA_031384845.1 Bacteroidota bacterium | reverse complement strand
CAAAGTCGATTTCAGCGATCAAACATTTCTTGCAACAGCGATGAACGCTCAAATCACAGCCGGAAAAATAATCATAAGTGGTAGCAAAGGATCATTGGGCGAAGCCTTTGGATTTATTCTCGAAGGCACCGAAGCCAAAACTTATAATTCTACAGAAGATGTCATGGTTTATAACCAAAGTGCTGTGTCTGAATTTGATTATACAAACCTAAATATTACTGATGGCATTACAACAAACACCGGTACAGTTGTAATCACTTCTATAAACACAACTACAAAAATAATCACAGGTACCTTTAAATTTGTAGGTAATTGGTCTGATTTTACGGCAACAAACCCTCCACCGGCAATTGATTTTACAAACGGAAGTTTTCAAATACCATATACCACAACCGCTACATCAACCGATTCTTTTTTTACAAAAATTGAGGGAGTCGAATTTGTAGATACCCTTATTGCAACGAGTACCGTAGTGATAAATGGTGCAGATTGGTACAGTATCGGAGCTTCAAATAATATGCAAGACAGCGTGACAATTTCGTTGAAGCCAGATTTGACAGCAGGCACTTATCCAATCACAGGCGATACGGCAGCAGATTTGGTTCAGAGCGTATATAAGTCTGGCACAGAAACATTTAAAGCTAAAACCGGTACCGTAACGATATTAACCAAAACAGCCAGCAGAATCAAAGGGACTTTCTTGTTTGTTTCATCAAATACAGACAATTCTGTAAACAAAATTTTTACAGAAGGCGCATTTGATGTTGCTTTATAAATTTTTTTTGACCACAAAATTACCCGAATGAACTTCGGGTTTTTTTATGGCACAAAGATTGACTTATAATCTTGATTTGATTTGTTGAAATAGTTTTAATAATTGATTATCAATGATATAAACTGTACTGTTTTTCAAAAAAAATCATTGCTTTTTACGTTTAATGACAAAATGACTTAAAAAAATATATGCCACAGCACAAAATAATTACGTTTGACAATATGTCACTCCAAGACTTCAATCCCGAGGCCGAATTGATTCCACTACTTACTCCTGAAGACGAGGAGGAAATGAACAATGAAGATTTGCCCAATGATATTGCCATTTTGCCCCTTCGCAATACGGTTTTATTTCCGGGGGTAGTAATCCCAATTTCGGCAGGCCGCGACAAATCTATCAAATTGATAAATGATGCCAATGCAGCCGGGAAGGTAATTGGTGTGGTCTCTCAAATCAACGAAGATATAGAAGATCCTACACAGGCAGATATTAATAAAATTGGCACTGTAGCCCGAATTTTGCGTGTGTTGAAAATGCCAGACGGCAATGTTACCGTAATTTTGCAGGGCAAAAAGCGTTTTGAAATAGATCAAGTAACCACAGAAGTACCATATATTAAGGCTACAATCAAAGAGGTTTCTGAAAAAAGACCTAAAAAAAACGACAAAGAGTTTATAGCCATCATTGAATCACTCAAAGAATTGGCTATCAAAATAATTCAAGAAAGTCCAAATATCCCTACAGAAGCCACATTTGCAATCAAAAATATCGAAAGCGTTTCGTTTTTGGTCAATTTTGTGTCTTCAAATTTGAATCTATCTGTAACCGAAAAGCAAGAACTTTTGAGCATCAATGACCTGAAAGACAGAGCTTTGGAAACGCTACGGTTTATGAATTTGGAATTTCAAAAATTAGAATTAAAAAACGATATCCAATCAAAAGTTCGTTTTGATTTGGACCAACAGCAGCGTGAATATTTTTTGCATCAGCAAATCAAAACCATTCAAGAAGAGTTGGGAGGCGTTTCGCAAGAGCAAGAAGTAGAAGATTTGAGAACCAAGTCTAAAACCAAAATTTGGGACGAAAATACCCAAAAACATTTTGATAAAGAGCTTTCAAAGTTTAATAGAATGAACCCAAATGTTCCAGATTTTGGGATGCAACGCAATTATTTAGAACTGTTTTTAGAACTGCCTTGGGGTCATTATTCTACTGATAATTTTGATTTAAAAAAAGCACAAAAAATATTGGATCGAGACCATTTTGGGCTCGAAGAAGTCAAAAAAAGAATGATCGAACACTTGGCTGTTCTAAAATTGCGCAATGATATGAAATCGCCAATTTTGTGTCTGACGGGCCCTCCGGGTGTAGGAAAAACCTCAATCGGAAAATCGATTGCAGAGGCTTTAGGCCGCGAATACGTTAGGGTTTCGCTTGGTGGTTTGCGTGACGAAGCCGAGATTCGAGGTCATCGAAAAACATATATTGGATCTATGCCAGGTAGAATTTTGCAAAGCCTAAAAAAAGCAGGTACTTCAAATCCTGTTTTTGTTTTAGACGAAATTGATAAATTATCTGTGAGCAACAATGGCGATCCTTCATCGGCATTGCTCGAAGTTTTGGACCCTGAACAAAACAATGCTTTTTATGACAATTTTTTAGAAATGGGTTATGACCTGTCAAAAGTCATGTTTATAGCCACTTCAAACAATATGGCTACCATTCAAGCGGCACTAAAAGACCGTATGGAAGTGATCAAAATGTCGGGCTATACGATCGAAGAAAAAGTAGAAATTGCAAGCCAACATTTGGTACCAAAACAGTTATTAGCACACGGACTGACTAGCAAACATTTGAGTATAGGTAAAAAACAACTTGAGAAAATTGTCGAAGGATATACCCGTGAATCGGGAGTTCGAGGTTTAGAAAATAAAATTGCACAAGTAGTTCGAAATGCGGCCAAATGCGTTGCGATGGAAGAGTCGTATAACCTCAAATTGACCAATGAAGATGTGCTTCAAATTTTAGGTATTCCAAAATTAGAACGAGATAAATCTGAAAATAATGAAATCGCAGGTGTTGTCACCGGATTGGCATGGACGAGTGTTGGCGGCGATATTTTGTTTATAGAATCATTAATTTCACCAGGAAAAGGCACTTTGACCATGACAGGAAACTTGGGCGTTGTGATGAAAGAATCTGCAACAATAGCTTTGGAATATATCAAAGCAAATGCCGAATTGCTTGGTTTGACGACAGAAATAATTCAAAAATACAACCTTCACATTCATATTCCTGAAGGCGCAACCCCAAAAGATGGCCCAAGCGCAGGAATTGCAATGCTCACCTCATTGGTTTCGGTTTTCAAACAATTGAAAGTCAAAAAAGGAATGGCAATGACAGGCGAAATCACGCTGCGTGGCAAAGTTTTGCCAGTTGGAGGCATCAAAGAGAAAATTTTGGCAGCCAAACGCGCCAATATCAAAGAAATTATTTTGTGTCATGAAAACAAAAGCGATATTGATGAAATAAATGCGGAATACCTAAAAGGGCTAAGCTTTCACTATGTCAAAGAAATGCACGAAGTATTGGCATTGGCTATTACAAATGAAAAGGTAAAAAACGCCAAAGCACTTTAAAAGCTACTACATTTCATATTTGATTTAAACCGCAAAAGAACCATTTTCGATTGCGGTTTTTTTTAAATAAAATATATTGAATTTAAAATATTACCTTCGCATTTGCGTTATAGAGGCAAATTATGTGTAAACGACTTACTCTTTTCGGATTTTTTTTTGCTTGCGCAAACTTATTCGCACAAATAGGTGGGCAAACCGTTTTTCCATTTTTAAACCTTGTCACTTCACCGCGGCAAGCGGCTTTAGGAGGCAAAGTAATTACGATTTTTGATGCCGATGTTAATCAGGCTTTTTTTAATCCTGCCGCCATAAATCCAGAAATGGACCAACATTTGTCTGTTAATTATGGTAACCATTTTGACGAAGTTACTTATGGAACAGCTGCTTATGCGTTTACGTATGACAGGCACTTACAAACTTTTCATGCCGGAATCAACTATGTCAATTATGGAAAATTTGAAGGTTATGACGAAAATGGTCAAAAAACAAGCCCGTTTTCAGGTAGCGAAACGGCTGTTTCTGTTGGCTATTCCTACAATATTCCATATTCAAATTTTTATGTAGGTGCCAACGCCAAATTTATTGCATCACAATTAGAAAGTTATAATGCTACCGCCGCAGCCATAGATATTGGAGCATTGTTTATAGACGAAAAAAACGATGTAAATTGGGCTTTGGTGATTAGAAATATAGGCACACAGTTGAGCAATTATGCCGATACTAAAGAAAAATTGCCGCTCGAAATATTGGTTGGCGTATCGCAAGAGGTTCAAAATGTGCCCGTTAGATGGCATCTTACTTTAGAAAATTTGCAGCAGTGGAATATTGCTTTTTCAAATCCTGCACGCGCCGTTGGTAACATCGATGGCGGTAGCACACCCGAAAAGCTCAATTTTTTGAGTAATACGATGCGCCATGTCATTTTGGGTGTAGAGCTTTTGCCCAAAAAAAGTTTTAATTTGCGCATCAGCTACAATTTTCGTCGTGCTGCCGAATTGAGTATAGTAGATCAGCGCAATTTTTCGGGGATTTCGCTTGGTTTTGGACTCAAGTTTAATCAAATTAAGTTTGATTATTCATATTCAAGATATACTTTGGCTGCCAATAATAGCCTTTTTGGTTTGACTATAAATTTTCAATAAATTAATGAATGTCAATTATTTTTTTAAAAAATTCTATTCTCCATCAGATTTAGTTTACATTTACTGAAATTTTGAAAAATGATTAACTATACCATTTACGAAAACAAAAACAGTAATCAATGGGTCACATTTGTGCATGGTGCAGGTGGTAGTTCGTCAATTTGGTTCAAGCAAATACGTGATTTTCAGAAACAATTTAATGTATTACTTTTAGATTTGCGGGGGCACGGCGCAAGCCAACCGCTTAAATCTGCATTTCAAAAAAAATATACATTCAAGTCAATTGCACTCGATGTTTTGGAAGTAATTGACCATCTTAAAATTCAGAAATCACATTTTGTAGGCATTTCTTTAGGAACTATTCTCATTAGACAATTGGCCGAAATGCAACCAAACAAGGTGCAATCCATGATCTTGGGCGGTGCAATTTTAAAAATGAATTTTAGATCACAAATCTTGATGCGATTGGGCAATTTGTTCAAATATGTATTACCCTATTTGGTCTTATACAAGTTTTTTGCATTTGTGATTATGCCAAAAAGCAACCACAAACAATCACGATTATTGTTTATCAATGAAGCCAAAAAACTATATCAAAAAGAGTTTTTGAAATGGTTCAAACTTACTGCCGAAATCAATCCTGTACTCAAATGGTTCAGACAGGTTGAACTTAATATTCCAACCTTATATGTGATGGGCGAAGAAGATTATATGTTTTTGCCATCCGTAAAAAAAGTTGTCGAACAACATTTTAAATCATCCAAATTGTGTGTGATTGAAGCCTGTGGACATGTTGTAAATGTAGAAAATTCGTCAGTATTTAATCAGGTAGTCATCGAATTTATAGGCCATAACAAATCTGTTTAAACCATAAAGAATCACAGAAAATTTAATTGAATTATTGTTTCTTGTCTTGCATTGCAAAAACTTTTTGCAATAGTGTTGATGTTCTTGCTTTTAGATTGGTTCTAATGTTTTTTTCTTCGATTGTAATCATTTTAAAAACCCCTTCCAAAGCCTTGTTGGTCACATAGTCTGTCAAATCTGGATTCACTTTTTTGACAAGTGGCACACTGTTGTATTTGTTGATGATATTGGTCCAAACCTTGTCTGCTCCAACTTTTGCAAATGAATTTTTAATCACAGGATTGAATTGTCCATAAAGTGCCGTTGTTGTGGTAGTTTGCAAATACATTGTAGCGGCATCTTGATTGCCAAAAAGGATGTTTTTGGCATCATTAAAAGTCATTTTTGATACCGCATCTACAAAAATGGGCGTTGCTGTTTTCACGGCATCTTCGGCAGTGCGATTTATGGCTTTTAGGCCTTCATCGGCCAATTGCGACATTCCTACTTTTCGCAAGATAGCATCTACTTTTTGTAACTCATCTGGCAAAAGAATTTTTACCAACTGGTTTTTATAAAAACCATCAGTAGCGGTTAATTTGTTGACTTGCAAATCAATACCATTTCGTAGGGCTTCTTTTAATCCGCCTGAAACATCAACGCCAATACCTTGTGTTTGTGGTAATTGATCTAAAATTTGTTGCATTTCGGCACAGCCAAAAAACATAAAACAAATCGAAAATAGGGCTATTTTTTTCATATAATGCAGTTATTTTTTAAATTTAATATTCATAATGATGATGGCAAAAATAATCAATATTATACCAATCCATTGCAAAAAATCGACCTTTTCATGCAACAAAAAATAAGCCATCAAAACCGAAACCGGCAATTCGAGAGAGGCAACAATACTACCCAAGCCAATACCTGTGAGCGGAAAACCCGCATTGAAAAGCAAAGGTGGTATGACCGTTCCGAATAAAGAAACGAGGATTCCCCATTTTAGAAAAATAAGAAAGTTAAAATCGGTATGTTGTGTAAAAAATGCAAATATAAAAACTACAATAGCACCTCCTAATAACATATAAAAACTTCTTATAGAGGTTGTTACGCCAATTGCAATATGGTTTGCCGTAAACATTGTAGTGGTAAAGGAGGCGGCAGAAAGTAGCCCCAAAGCAAATCCTTGCCAACTAAAAACGAGTGCGCTATTGAGCAACTTTGATGCAAATACAGTGCCGATTAATACGATAAAAACTGCTGCTGTTTTTTGTATTGAGGGTCGTTTTTTGGTGAGAATTGCTTCCAAAAAAACACCCATCCATACGGTTTGCATCAACAGAATGATGGCTATTGAAACCTCAATATAGTGCAAACAGCAATAATAAAAAACACTCGTTAGCCCAAGCGAAGTTCCGGCAAGCATCAATTGAAATCGATTTTTTGGATTGGGATATGTGATTTTTTGTTTGTTTTTAAGAAACTGAAAACCAATGATACACATCATTCCAATCAATCCCAAAACAAATTGCGAAATAGTAACTTCTGCCGTCGAAAAACCTTCGGTATAAGCCATTTTTACAAATGTAGCCAGCATTCCATAGCTTGATGCGCCAATAGAAACCAATATGACTCCGTTAAAAATCTTGTTTTTGAACATTGCTTTTGATAAAAAAAGGGCACACAAATGGCGCCCTAATATTTGAAAGTTTAATTTTCTATAATTCTAAAGCCTTTTGGGCATTATTATCCATCAACAAAGATTCAGGGTTTTCGAGAGCTTCTTTTACAGCTACCAAAAAGCCTACCGATTCACGACCATCAATAATTCGGTGGTCATACGAAAGGGCAACGTACATCATAGGATGAATTTCAACTTGACCGTTTACGGCAATCGGTCTGTCTATAATATTGTGCATTCCCAAAATTCCCGATTGAGGAGGATTGATAATTGGGGTAGAAAGCATACTGCCAAAAACGCCTCCGTTTGTGATTGTAAAAGTACCTCCTGTCATATCATCAACTGTAATTTGACCGTCACGAGATTTGATCGCCAAACGTTTTATTTCGGCTTCGATGCCACGAAAAGTAAGGTTTTCTGCATTTCTTACTACCGGAACCATGAGCCCTTTTGGCCCTGAAACCGCAATAGAAATATCGCAAAAATTATAAGCAATTTTATAATCGCCATCAATCATCGAGTTTACATCCGGAAAAAGTTGCAAAGCGCGGGTCACTGCTTTTGTAAAAAAAGACATATAACCCAAACCAAGTCCGCCATGTTTGGCTTTGAAAGCGTCTTTATATTGGTTTCTAATACTGTTAATTGGGGTCATATTCACCTCGTTGAAGGTTGTGAGCATGGCAGTTTCGTTTTTGGCAGCTACCAATCTTTCGGCTACCTTTCTGCGCAACATTGACAGTTTTGTCCGTTCAGAACCTCGGTTTCCACCGGTTGGTGTTCCCATAGATGGTGTTGCTTTTTGCGCATCATCTTTGGTGATGCGTCCTTCTTTGCCGGTGCCAGAAACCGTGTTTGGCGCAATGTTTTTTTCGTCCAAAATTTTTCGGGCTGCAGGTGATGCAATTCCCTCACCTTTTGAAGAAACCAAAGGGGCAACAGCAGCTTTTGGTGATTCAATCACTGGTGATGTTACTATTTTTGAAGGTGTTTCTGAAACTGTTACGCTTGGAGCAGCTCCGTCAGTGTCTATCAAACAAACTACTGCGCCTACCGCAACTGTGTCGCCTTCTGCTGCTTTTAGGGTGATGATACCGCTTGCTTCGGCAGGCAATTCGAGTGTGGCTTTGTCTGAATCTACTTCGGCAATAGCCTGATCTTTAGTTACATAATCACCATCTTTGACCAACCAAGTTGCAATTTCTACTTCTTTTATAGATTCGCCTGGCGACGGGACTTTCATTTCTAATATCATGATATTTGGTATAAATTTATGGCTTATTTTGTGTCTTTTTTTGTTTAAAAAATCAATAAAACTGAATATTTTTAAAATCAGTTGCAAATTTAAGTTTTTTTTTCATTAGATTATGAGATTTGTTTTATTTTGCCCAAACTTTTAGAAATCAAAGCAGTATTGAAACATTTTGTATCAAATCAAAACTGTCTTTTTTTCCATTCATATTTTACAAAAAAGGAACAAATTGCAACTGCCATTGCGAAAAATGGATATGTCAAACTACTGATAAACAAATATTTGAATGAAATTTTGAGTTGCTTTGCCTCATATAAATAAAGTAATAAGCAATCAAAAAATAGTTTTGTAAGAAAACAGAAAAAGAGTATTTGGTTGAAACGAATTTCGAATACAACTTGCAAAAAACCTGCAACAAATGCTGCATTACAGCCAAACACTATAAAAGACAAAGCAAAACCAAACCAGCTTTGATATGCCGTTGCTTTTGAAGCCCATCTAAGGCGTTGATGCCATAATAAGCGCCAACTTGGCTGGGCAAAAGTGCCTACAGTATTTGATTTTTGATTCAAATATACAACTGATTTTGGTTCAAATTGTAGCGCTTTTTGTAACAAAAAAACATCGTCGCCACTCGCCAAATGATCATTTCCACGAAAGCCATTTAGAAACAAAAAAAACGATTTTTGATAGGCAAAATTGGCACCATTGCACATAAATCCATGATTAACACCAAAACTCCCCATCGTAACAGCTTGCAGGCTTGTAAATTCAATTTGCTGAAAATGAGACAAAAATGTATTTTCATCTTTATAATTTACAGCACCAACAATCATTTTGGTATTTTGAGCTTGTATGCAATTGTCAAAAGTAAGTAACCAATTGGGCAAAACGATACAATCTGCATCTGTGGTAACAATCCAATCGTTCGAAACAGTATGAATTGCGGTCAAAATGGCATCTTTTTTTGGTGATTTGGAATGCCGAATATTGGCAATAATTTTTACCTGAAAGTCAAAATCTTCCATTTCAAAAAGGTTATCAGATTGATCATCTACCAAAATCACTTCAAACAAATTTTTCGGATAGTTTAATCTTGAGAAACTGTCGAGCAAATTGGGCAAATTGTGCTCTTCATTTCTAAACGGAACAATAATTGAAAAAAAAGTGATGGGTTCAAAATCAAAGTTCGGTAGTTTTTTTTGGACTAAAACACCTGATATGAGCCATATCATAAAACCTACATATAAACCCAAAAACGATATTAAAATTATCAATATCATTTTTTTTCTGTTTTAAATGTTAACACAAAATAGCAACCAAAAATCACAGGCAATACGACATTAAAAAACCAGATGAGCGTGCTTACAAAAACCACAATCCATTGATTTATACCTAAATAGTTGAAAAAAAATACAGCCACACTTCCCTTAACGGCAAAGTCCAAAAATTGAAATGTAGGTAATGCCGATGCCAAAAAATATACACTCGTGATGGCGGCCATAATCATTAAATAGGGCAATTGTACCCCAAAAACAACAAATAAAAAATAATACTGATGCGAAAAAACCAAATAACGAGCAGTGCCCAAAAGCACATTTTTGAAGTGGATTTTCTTAGGCAAAAGCATCATTTTTAAATAAAATTTATGAATTGAAAAACCAGCAACGGTTTTGTTTTTTATCATAAATAGGATTGATACCAATATTAAAAGAATTAAAAAAAACATTATTACACTTTCGTCTTTCAAAAAATGGAATTTAAGATTGAAAAATACCAAACCTATTAGACCGAAAAAGACACTTAAAACCATTTGAATTCCGTTGCAAATCAAATTGAGAAAAACCACGTTTTTGGTTTGGCTTTTATCAAAATACAACGCCTTTCCGGCATATTCGCCAATGCCATTTGGAGTAAAAATTCCCAAAGTGAGAGCAGCCAACACCTGCTTGGTTGCTTCAAAAAGGCTTATTTTCTTGATAGTTTCAACCAAGTTTTGCCATTTTAATATTTCCAAAAACCGATTTGCAACACTCAAAAAAAGCATCGAAAATATTTCGATTTTAAGGTTTTTTGTTTTAAATTGTTCTGCAAATTGCACCCAATCCAGTTGTTTATTATTACGCAATTGACTAAAAATAAAACCAAAAGCAGCCATTACAACTGCAATTTTCAGCACCAAAAACAAGGCGTTTTTGTAATTTTTAAACCATTTTATCAAATTCATAATAACTGTATATGGGATGCCAATTCTTGTATCAACAAGTTTATTTGTGCTTCTGTATTATAGCTGTGCAAACAAATTCGCAGTCGTTCTTGCCCAGCGGGAACTGTTGGCGACAAAATTGCTTTTATTTCAAAGCCATTATTAATCAGCGACTTGGCTATCAATTTTACGTTTTCGTTCCCAGGTATAATCGCAGATTGAATGGCAGATTTGCTCATTACAAATAACGGTTTCAAACCGAGATTGGCTTTTTTTTGGTTAAAATACAAAATGTTTTTTCTTAAATTTAAAAGCTCAGAAGGTTCTTTTTCAAAAAAAGAATAAGCGGTCAAAATTGTGGCTATTGCATAAGGCGGCAAAGCTGTGGTATAAATAAAACTTCGGGCAAAATTGGTCAAATATTCTTTGAGCTCCAAGCTGCCCAATATTGCTGCGCCATGACAGCCAACTGCTTTGCCAAAAGTCACAATTTGAGCAAAAACAGCTTTTTGAATCCCATATTCAAAACACAATCCTTGTCCGTTTTTGCCAAAAACCCCAACAGCATGGGCTTCATCGACAACCAATTTGCAGTCGTATTTTTGAGTTATTTCTGCCATTTTTAACAAATTTGGAGCATCGCCATCCATCGAAAAAATACTTTCAGTGACTACATAGATTTCAAGATTTGTAAGTATAGTTGTGGTTTTAATTTTCAAAATCAACCGCTCCAAATCCTGCCAATCATTGTGTTCAAATTTGAACGATTTTGCGTTTCCATGAGCAATTCCATCTCTAATTGAGGCGTGACAAAGCGCATCAAACAGCACAATATCATGACGTTGTGGCACACACCCAAAAAAACCTACATTTGCATCATAGCCAGAATTGAACAAAAGCGCCGTCGGAAATCCATGAAAATCGGCGAGTTTTTTTTCTGTAATATCAAAAATAGCATGATGGCCAGAAATCAGTCGTGAGCCTGTCGCTCCGTTTTGTTGCCAATTATTTTGTCGCAAAAATTGTTGTGTTTGTTCAAAAAGGGATTCGTTTTTGGCGAAACCAAGATAATCATTTGAAGCAAAATCTATCAAATCCTTTGACAAAGTAAGTTCCCGAAAAGCATGGTTTTGCTTTCGTTGCTGGAGTTTTTCTAATAAATTTTTTGGAAACAACATTAAGGTCTATATAAAACACAAAATTACAACTATTTTATTCAATTTTGATAAAAGCAATATTCTTCTAAAAAAAAACGTTCCGAAATAAATCGGAACGTTTTGCTTTCAATAGGTAACAAAAATAATCTTTATATTTTAGTCTTCTAAAACTGCAACTTGAGCTGCAACTTTACCTTTTCTACCTTCTTCTTCTTCAAAACTTACTCGGTCACCTTCGCGCAATTCTTCGGCACGGATGCCTGATGCATGAACAAAAATGTCTTTTCCTGTTTCTTCGTCTGTAATGAATCCGTAACCTTTTGATTCATTGAAAAATTTAACTGTACCTGTACGCATTGTAATTGTAATAAAATTTATAATGCGCAAATATAAGCTTAATTATGATACAAAAAATTATTTACCACTTTATTTTCGAAAATAATTGATAATCAGTATAAAGCGCAGTTAATAAAGACAAATTCTTAATAAAATTTCAGCTCAAAAGACAAATTCTCTCAAAAAAAGACCAAAAAAACCTATATTTGTATCAAATTAACAATTTATGTTATCAAAAGAAACACAAATAGCTGTCGAAAAAGGTTTGATGCTACCACTTATGGAAGAATTTTATACCATTCAGGGCGAAGGATTTCACACCGGAACAGCAGCCTATTTTATAAGAATTGGCGGCTGCGACGTGGGCTGTCATTGGTGTGATGTCAAAGAAAGTTGGAATGCAGCATCTCACCCTCCAACCGCTATCGGACAAATTGTTGAAAACGCCAAAAAATTTGCCAATACCGTAGTAGTTACAGGTGGTGAGCCTCTGATGTGGAATATGAACCCCATAACCCAAACACTTCATAATCAAAATATTAGCATACATATCGAAACCTCTGGTGCTTATCCGCTTACCGGAAAATGGGACTGGATTTGTCTTTCTCCAAAAAAAAACAAACTGCCAACCCAAACCGTTTATAATGCCGCAAACGAACTCAAAGTGATCATACATAACAAACATGACTTCATATTTGCCGAGGAGCAAGCCCAAAAAGTAAAGTCAAATACAATCTTATTTCTTCAGCCAGAGTGGAGCAAAAAAGACGAAATGACGCCACAAATAGTTGATTATGTGATGCAAAACCCTAAATGGCGCATCTCGCTTCAAACCCACAAATTTTTGAATATCCCTTAAAATACCCAAAAGCAAAAAGGCAATTCCATTTTTTCTATTTGGGCGTGCCCCATTCGGGTCGGTCTCCGGCTCCCGCTTTTTGTGCTGGCTGAAAAACGCCAGCCCAAAAGAGCTCCGCCTTCGCCCTCACGCAAGTCGCTGCAAGACGTATTGGTTTCTAAAAGACGATTTGGCTTCAAAAGATCTTTTTTTTTTAATTTAAAACTAAAAAAAAGTTTATACCAATTCCACACAAAAATATTCCAAAAAAACAGCACTAACTTTTGTCTAAACAAAAATTGTAGCAAAGCCGATATCACAAAAAACATGAAGATAAAAGAGACAAAAAAACGGACTTTTTTGCCAATCGCCATCAAAAAAAGCTGAAATAACAAAAGTTATGCAATATTATTATTTCTTGTTTTGATAAAATTTCTGAACACAAATTGACAAACACAATACAAAATTAGAATTAATTTCCTATATTTGAAGTTTATCAAAAATATGAAAATTCTTATTACAGGCGCAACAGGACTCATTGGAGCAAGGCTAGAAAACTTGTTCAAACAAAATCAAATTCAAATACACTACCTTACAACTTCCAAAGCCAAAATCATTAAATCCAGCAACTACGAAGGATTTTATTGGAATCCAAATCAAGGATATATGGATGTTAATGCGCTGAAAGGCGTAGATGCAATCATTCATTTGGCAGGCGCCACCATTGCAAAAAGATGGACAAAAAAATACAAACAAGAAATTATTGAAAGCCGAACTATCACAACAAATTTATTGTTTGAAACATTAAAAAGCAACCCAAATCAAGTCAAACAAATAATATCAGCATCAGCAACCGGCTTATATCCAGACAATATTGATAAAATATATAATGAAGATTTTCAAAATTATGAAAGCTCCTTTTTGTCAACTGTTGTTCAAAATTGGGAAAAAAGTGTTGATCAATTTCAGCTTTTAGACTTGCCAGTTTGCAAACTTCGCACCGGAATTGTATTGTCAAACAAAGGTGGGGCATTACCAAAAATGATGCAACCCATACAATTTGGATTTGGGGCAGCCTTTGGAAGTGGTAATCAAATTCAATCATGGATTCATATCGAAGACTTGTCTAAAATGTATTTGTTTGCACTCCAAAACAAATGGACAGGGGTATATAATGCAGTCTCTCCAAACCCAATAAGCAATATTTATTTGACACAACTAATCGCAAATAGGTTAAAAAAACCATTATTTCTCCCAAATATTCCAAGAATTTTTATGCAACTAATGCTGGGTAAAATGTCAAGTCTATTACTTGAAAGTCAGAATGTTGACTCCAAAAAATGTATTAATGCTGGTTTCAAATTTGAATTTGAAACCATTGAAAAAGCTATAAAAAACCTAATTCCTTAAATGGTAGCAATTATAATAATTTTGCATTTTTTTTAAACTTCAAAAAAGATTTTTTTTATCAAAAACTTACAAAGCGTATTCTCATGCATCATAAAAGCAAGGCTAAAAATCGAAATTTCAAAACCAAAAAACTTAATCCGCTTTCGACCAAAATAGCTGATGCAAAATAGTCAGCAGAAAAAACAATAACTAAAGCCAAAATGTTTGGAAAATAGGATTAAAAGTTAAAACGCCCCAAAAATCAATATTGAATTTTTGGAGCGCAATACCAGTGAAAGATTGGTTTTGAATAGGAATCTATCGAAATTTCTTAGTTTTTCAAAGCCACTTTTTTAGTTCTTAAGTCGCCCAAAACCCGTAGTGCCTCTTCTACATAAGCATCTTTTGAGAGACTTTCGTGCCAGCGAACTCTTTTCTCTTTAAGGACTGAATCTTTTTCGATTTGCAGCAATTCATCGGGTAATGATTTGAATATCAATGTGTTTTTGTAATCAGAAATCGCTTTGTATTTTTTGGACTCAGATTCAATTGCTGCAATTTCTTTTTTAAATTTGTCTATATTAAGACTATAAATATTATCGTCTTTACGTTTATTCAACCATTTTGCATTGTCTTCGATCAATTTGAATTGCTCACTAACTTGAATTCGTTTTTTACTGTTTTGAAGCGCAATTTCAAAATCAGTATTTTGTTCCCATTGCGAATAATTGGCAGGATCTATCATATCCCAAGCCATCGCACCATCCATATCTCGCTCGCCAATGTCAATGTAAGAATAGCGATCCGGCATCTCCACATCACTGCTCACGCCCTTTAGTTGTGTAGAACCGCCATTGATTCTATAAAATTTTTGAGTGGTTGTTTTTAATGCGCCCATATCTCCAAGACTAGAATTTCGCATATACTGATTCAAGTTGATCACGTTTTGAACGGTACCTTTTCCAAAAGATTGTTTGCTTCCAATAATAATAGCACGTTTATAATCTTGCATGGCTGCTGCCAAAATCTCTGATGCAGATGCCGAAAAATTATTAATCATAATTACCAAAGGACCATCCCACTGAATTTGTGGATCCATGTCTGACAATACCTCGGCTTTTTTACCAACCGTTTTTACTTGAACGACAGGCCCTTTCTCTATAAAAAGTCCTGCAATATCAACTACAGTTCGCAAGGAGCCACCACCATTATCGCGCAAATCTAAAGCAATCCCTTGAACTCCTTGCTTTTTCAATCGGGCCACTTCAATTGCGATATCTTTTGCGGCATCGCGGCTATTTTTGTCATCAAAATCAATGTAGAATTTTGGCAAATAAATCACCCCATACAGCTTTCCGTCCATTTCTACGGTACTAGATTTGGCATAGGTTTCTTCAAGCTCGACTTCATCACGCATTATTATGATGATCTTAATGCTCGCGTCTGTGGCTTTTTTTACAGTTAATCGTACTTCGGTTCCTTTTGGTCCTTTAATTTTTTTGACTACTTCGTCCAATTTCATACCTACTATATCAACAGGTTCAGCACTCCCCTGCCCTACTTTTAGAATGATGTCGCCAGGCTCTAACTCTTTTTCGCGCCAAGCAGGTCCTCCAGAAATAAGCTCTGTAATTTCTGTAAAATCATTTTTCTTTTGTAATCTTGCTCCTATTCCAAAAAACTTTCCGCTAATACTAGCATTAAATTTCTCTTTGGCTTCTGGTGCAAAATAGGAAGTATGCGGGTCATATCGTTCTGCAATGGTATTCAAAAAAACGGCAAACCAATCTTCACGGTCAAATTCTTTTATGGCTGCAAAATAATCGTCTTGCGATTTCATAGCACTTTCTCGAACCTCTTTTTCGAGTTGATCATAAGTTTTTGGAGCAGAATCGGCGGCTGCAATAATTTGATTTTTTTTGATGTTTTTTGCCTTTTCAGGTACTACTCCGTTTTTCAAATCATCTTGCATTTTGATTTTGTCTGTCAAGGAGGCCAATGCCGAAAGTTTGATTTGTTTACGCCATAAATCCATCAATGCTGTTGTGCTTTTTTGAAAATCGTGTTTGTCATAATCTGTATCAAAACTTTCGTTTAGCGTATAATCAATTGGTTTTGAAAGTATTTCTTTGTAATATTTTTTACTTTCTTCTACTCTTTGCAAATACCTATTATAGCTCAAATCAAAAAAAGTAAGGTCTTTATTTTTAATTTCGTCGTCAATTTCTGTTTCATATTTTAAAAAATCTTCATAGTCAGATTGCAAAAAATATCGTTTGTATGGGTCTAATGCTTTTACAAAATCCTTAAAAATTCCCTTAGAAAATTCATCGTCAAGTGGATGAGGTGCATAATGTGCCTGGGCAATTACAACACTCAAAAGTTCCAAAAGCTGTTTGTCTTTTTCGGGGTCACCTGTTTTTTTGGCTTTGCCGTTGAAAGCAAATAACGAAGCCGAAAGTATAATAAGTGCCAATAAAATTTTATAATTTGTTTTCATAAAATGTATAATAGTAGCCATCAATTTTTTGTCTAAATTATAGAAAAATCGTGCCAAAAAGATATTTGACAACCTAATTTTTTGTTAAAAAAAAGTTGCTTTTTTTATTAGATAAAAAACGTTATCCTAATTAGGTTTAAACGTTATTTGCATTATTTAAAAAGGCAAATCGTCGTGATCTTCTTCTTTAAAATTTTCTGCCGGCGGAAATGCGGCTGCGGCGGTTGGTTGCATTTGTTGTGGCGTTGGGGCGTTTTCTGCCTGAACTTTTGCAATTCGCCATCCTTGAATAGTATTGAAATAAACCGTTTCGCCTTGATTATTTGTCCACTCACGGCCTCGTAGGTTGATGTCGATTTTGACGTTGTCACCAACTTGGTAGTTGTTCAATAATTCGCATTTGTCTTGTACAAATTGAACCGATATATACTGCGGATATTGCTCGTCTGTTGTAACTACGATATCTCTTTTTTTGAATCCTCCTGAACCAACTTCTTTGGTTACATCGATCATTTTTACTCTTCCTGAAACTTCCATTTTTTAGATATATTTATTGTTTGTATTGGTTTAAACTCTTTTGGCTAATAATAATTTCCAAGCCTCTGCTACTAGCTCCTGCGCTATCAAATCTTTTGCTTTTTGTTGAATTTTTTGTTCATCAGCAGTGCTCAAAACGCTTTTGATTTCAAAATTTGTTTTTACAAATATAGCAATTTCTTCTGGAGTTGGCAAACTTTCTATGTTTCCTAGTTTTCCTAAATCATTGCCATCAAAAACGCCACTTTCTTTGATGAATTTTGGAATATTATCTACACCTATTCCTAACCTTGAGACCGGCTTTGCGATTTCGAACAATCCTTTATTGGATCGAGAATATAAATTTCCTCCCATTCTGGCAACCAAATCAACTTTGTTTTGATCGATATTTCCATCTTGATCAAGTACGCTTTTGTGAATATGCATTTTAAGAACTTCACAGATTACCAAGTTTCCAGCACCTCCATTATCACCCAAAGAAATCACTTGATTTACACGACACTCAAACTGAATTGGAGATTCGGCTACTCGAAATGGCTTTACAATATCTGATGGAATTGCGGTCAAGCCAGCTTTTTCAAACTCATTTACACCTTGTGGATAATCGCTACTGGCCAATGACATTTGTTGAACTATTTGAAAATTTACTACATTGATCACAACTTCCTTACTCACAATTGCATTCAAAAGCGTATGCTTGTTGGTATTGTCTCTAACTTTTTTGGCAGGCGAAAATATAAGAATCGGTGGATTGGCACTAAAAACATTAAAAAAACTGAACGGTGCCAAATTTGGCTTGCCGTTTTCATCTAAAGTGCTGGCAAATGCAATCGGTCTGGGTGCAACGGCACTTTGCAAATAATTTTGCAATTGCGCTATCGAAAGTTGGTTGGGCTCAAAGCTGTGCATTTCTATATTTTTAACAAAAATAGTAAATTGATTTTGGGTGTCAAACTTTATTTTTGCTTTTTTTCAAACCGCAATTGTTTTTTTGAATCCTTCCAAAAACTGTTTTTATTTGATTTCGTTCATGATTTTTATAACCTCCAAAATGTTTTTTTGGCTATTGCCAATATAAATTTGGTTGTTGATCACAAAAACGGGACGGCTCAAAAAAGTATAATGCTCTAAAAGATATTTCTTAAAATCTAACTCTGTTAGTTTTTGATTTTTTAAATCGAGTGTTTTGTACAAAATTGCTTTTTTGCTAAACAAATTTTCATAACTTTTTGAAAACGAGTACAAATATGCAACATCAGATTCTGAAAGTGGATTTTGCTTGATATCGTGAAATTGCAAATCAGCAATTTTTGGCAACGATTTGATGATTTTTCGGCAGGTATCGCAAGAAGCGAGATAAAATATTTTGTTCATTCTTGATTTATTTGTTGCAAAGAAAATTAATTTTAAATAAAATTTACTATTTTTATCAAAAATATAAAAAATGCACCAAACTTTTGAAATTACACGGTCAAGTCGAAAAATTTTATCGACTTTTTTAGAAAATCATTCCCTCGAACAACTTAACAAAATTCCTGAAGGATTTAACAATAATATGATTTGGAATATTGGGCATATTTTGGTTATTCAACAAATGTTGGTCTATGGGTTGTCTAGCTTGCCGATGATTTTGCCTGACGAAATGGTTCAAAAATACAAAAAAGGCAGCAAACCGGAAGCAGCCGTTTTACAAGAAGAAGTAGATTTGATTCAATCATTTTTGTTTGAAACTATCAACAAAACCAAGGACGATTTTAAGAAAGGTGTATTCAAAAATTATTCTGAATATACCACAATGACAGGAGTAGTTATCAAGAATGCCGAGGATGCTATGTCTTTTAACTGTTTTCATGAGGCAATCCATACCGGTGTTTTGATGTGTATTCGCAAATTTGTTTAAGTTTTTTTTTAAGATTTTAGCAAATATGGCTTTTGATTTGCGTGATTTTCAAGTATAAAATGTGTACTTTTGTTTTTTATAAAAATGAAAAGCAATCTACTTCAACAAATCAACTCGCCATCAGATCTAAGAAAATTATCTCTGTCTGAATTGCCACAATTAGCGTCTGAATTACGAGACTTTATAATCAATATAGTGGCCACAAAAGAAGGACATTTGGGCGCAAGTTTGGGTGTTGTAGAGCTTACAATTGCGCTTCATTATGTATTTGATACGCCAAATGATTTGTTAGTTTGGGATGTTGGTCATCAAGCCTATGGGCATAAAATTCTTACAGATAGGAAATCCATTTTTCATACAAATAGGCAATTTAACGGTATTTCTGGATTTCCAAAACGATTAGAAAGTCCTTATGATAGTTTTGGAGTTGGTCATTCCTCGACCTCAATTTCTGCCGCATTGGGAATGGCATTGGCATCTAATTTACAAAATAATTTCAAAAAACACCATATTGCTGTGATTGGCGATGCATCTATTGCATCTGGGATGGCGTTTGAAGGATTAAATCACGCGGGGGACTCAACCGCAAATTTGTTAGTGATTTTGAATGACAACGATATTGGAATCGATCCAAGTGTTGGCGCACTCAAAAATCATTTTAAAAAGCTAAAAAATTATCCCGGTTTATCCCAAAATAACGTTATTGAATCATTAGAATTTGAATATTTTGGCCCTATTGATGGCCATGATATAGAATTGATAATAAAAGAGTTAAATAAAATTAAAACCATAAAAGGACCAAAATTTTTACATATCATTACAACTAAAGGAAAAGGGCTTCAACTTGCCGAAGAAAATCAAGTTGAGTACCACGCTCCAGGAAAATTTGATGCAGAAACTGGCGAAATAAGCCCAAAGTCACACCATAATTTGCCACCAAAATACCAAGACGTTTTTGGGCAAACTATTTTAGATTTGGCAAAAAAAAATTCAAAAATTGTTGGGATTACTCCAGCTATGCCTACGGGTAGCTCACTCAAATTGATGATGGATGTTTTTCCAGATCGTGCTTTTGATGTAGGAATTGCAGAGCAACACGCAGTGACGCTAGCCGCCGGAATGACAACTCAAGGAATGGTTGTTTTTTGTAACATCTACGCTACTTTTATGCAACGTGCTGTAGATCAGATTATTCACGATGTTGCATTACAAAATTTGCCCGTCATTTTTTGTTTGGATCGTGCGGGGCTCGTGGGCGAAGATGGCGCCACCCATCACGGTGTTTTTGATATTCCAATTTTAAGATGTGTGCCGTCAATGATTTTATTTTCTCCTTTGAATGAAATTGCGCTTCAAAATATCCTTTATACAGCACAACTTGGGTTGTCCAATCCTATAGCTATTCGATACCCGAGAGGTCGAGGCCAATTTGACAATTGGCAACAAAATATTTTTGGAAAATACCAAAAAATCAACATTGGGGAGGCAATTTGTTTGAAAAAAGGTACTAAAATTGCTATCCTTTCAAATGGCACAATTGGCAATAATGTGATAAACGCACTATCGAGAATCAAACCACATACTCTTTTTTCTCATTATGATTTTTCTTTTATAAAACCCCTAGATAAATTGATGCTTGCAGACCTACTTTGTGAGCATCAACTCGTTATCACTATTGAAGATGGAGCTATAATGGGCGGTTTTGGGAGTGCTGTGATAGAGTTTGCTGCTACAATCAAACACGGTGCAACTTTCAAAACTCTGGGGATTCCAGATCAATTTGTAGAGCATGGAAGTATCAATGAATTGCAAAAATTTTGCAAAATAGATGCCGACAGCCTGTCCACGCTTTTTGAGGATTTGGCAGTTGATTTTTTATAAAAAAAATAAATTTTCGCAAAACAACTTATACTTTTTTTGAGGCAAAGTCATAAAATTGAGTATCGGTTTGATATTTTTTATAAAATAAAATAGTATTTTTGCGAACCATTTTTAAAAGAATTTTTCTTTTTTTGAATTAATACAAAAAACAATGATTTTACCAATTGTAGGTTATGGCGATCCTGTTTTACGCAAAGTTGGCACAGAAATTTCTGTTGATTATCCAGAATTGACCCAGACGGTTATCAATATGTATGATACAATGTATAATGCCTGCGGTGTTGGTCTTGCTGCACCACAAGTAGGTTTGTCAATCAGAATGTTTGTAGTCGATACTGCACCATTTGCAGATGATGACGATTTGTCGGCAGATGAACGAAAATTATTAAAGGATTTTAAACGCACTTTCATCAACCCAATAATGCTTTTGGAAGAAGGCGAAGAATGGGGTTTTAATGAAGGATGTTTGAGCATTCCAGATGTTCGTGAAGATGTTTTCAGGAACGAAAAAATTACTATTTCTTATTATGATGAAAATTTCGTTCAAAATACAGAGTCTTTTGATGGATTGATTGCCCGCGTAATTCAGCATGAATATGATCATATTGAAGGCATTTTATTTACCGATAAAATTTCGACATTAAAAAAGAAATTGATTAAAAAGAAATTGCAAAATATTATGGATGGCAAATCCAAACCAGATTACAGAATGAAATTTTTTGCCAAAAAAGGAAGGTAACAACCAATAAATTAATTTGAACCAAAATAAAATAAAAGTATGAATTTAGACAAAATACTAGCCATTTCAGGCAAACCAGGATTATTTGCCCTAAAATTGCAAACCCGAACAGGATTTGTAGCAGAGTCATTTTTGGATGGCAAAAAAATTACTGTAAATTTACGCAGTAATGTAAGTTTGCTGTCAGAAATTTCGATTTATACCATAAACGAAGAGAAACCTTTGGCTGATGTGTTGCGTGCTATAGCTATCAAAGAAGACAATGGTCCGGCGATTTCGCACAAAGACGACAGTGCAAAACTGATAGCATATTTTGTAGAAGTTGTGCCAGATTATGACCAAGACAGGGTATATCCGTCTGACATAAAAAAAATATTAAACTGGTATAATACACTTCAAATCAAAGGGTTAGTATCCAAAGAAATTCCTGAACTTGCAGAGGCTGCTACTGAAATAATCTAAAATTAAATTTTCCTGCCATTTTGGTAGGATTTTTTTTGCAATCAAAAATGATAAAATCCAAACAATTACAGCTATCTGCCCTAGAACGGCTTTTGCATATAATGGATGAGCTACGCGAAAAATGTCCGTGGGACAAAAAGCAAACAATGCAGTCATTGCGTCATCTTACTATTGAAGAAACCTATGAATTGGGAGACGCCATTCTGGACAACAACTATTCTGAAATCAAGAAAGAACTAGGTGATTTGTTATTGCATATTGTTTTTTATGCCAAAATTGGTAGCGAAACCAAGTCCTTTGATTTTGCCGACGTTTGCAACGAAATTTGCGACAAATTGATTCACCGCCACCCACATATATATGGTGATGTGGTAGTTGAAAATGAAGAAGAGGTAAAGCAAAATTGGGAAAAACTAAAACTCAAAGAGGGCAAAAAATCAGTTTTGGAAGGCGTACCAAAAAGTTTACCGGCACTAGTAAAAGCAAGTCGGATTCAAGACAAAGCAAAAGGCGTTGGATTTGATTGGGAAAAACCAGAGCAAGTTTGGGAAAAAGTGCAAGAAGAATTGGAAGAATTTCAGGTTGAAGTTGCTGCCAAAAATCAAGAAAAAATGGAAGCCGAATTTGGAGATGTGCTTTTTTCGATGATTAATTATGCACGATTTTTAAATATAAACCCAGAAGATGCACTTGAAAGAACAAACAAAAAATTTATTTTGCGTTTTCAATATTTAGAGTCAAAAGCTGCATTATTGGGAAAACCGTTAATGGATATGACACTTGCCGAAATGGATGTTTTTTGGAATGAAGCCAAGAAATTATAAAAATAATACCAAATATTTTTTGAAATGAAAAAACCTTATTATGCGGTTATTTTTACCTCTACAAAATCTGCCGAAACAGCTGGATACGAGGAGATGGCAAAGCTTATGGTTGATTTGGCGAAACAATAAAATGGGTTTTTAGGAGTAGAGTCTGCACGAAACGAAATTGGTATTACAGTGTCATATTGGCAAGATTTGCAGTCGATCAAGGATTGGAAACAAAATATAGATCACTTGCGTGCACAACAATTTGGGATTCAAAAATGGTACGTCAATTACAAGGTTCGCATTGCGCTTGTAGAGCGAGAATATAATTTTGAATAAAAAAAACCTTGCCGTGGCAAGGTTTTTTTGTTTATTCGATGTTCAAATTTTTAATTTGTTGTAATTTTTCTTTCAAAACGGTAAGACTTTCTTTGTGTTTTTCGATATTTTTTTGAACCTCAACAACCAGAGGATTTTCTTTTTTGGCACTTTTCACATTAGAGAAAAATTGAATATTATTTTCTAACTGAAAAATCTCTGATTGTACTTCTTCAATTTTTTTGGACAAAAACATTTTTTCGTTTTCTAATTTACGGGTATCATTTGCATCATTTAATTGTTCCATTCTATTGGCAAAACGCATCATTTCCGAATCTTTTTTGCTGAGGCTTAATTTTTCAAAAAGTGCATCTAAAATTTTATTGAATTTTCCGTCTATATGGCGTCTTGCAAAAGGCACACGCCCAAAACTTTTCCAAGCCTCGATATGCACTTTTATGGCGTCCAAATCTGCCTTGTGCTCCCCTACTAATTCAAAATCTTTTAGGCTTTCAATATAGGCCTTTTTCTTTTCAAAAGCCTCGACTTCTTCTTGATTTGCCTCAGATTTTTGTGCTTTTAATTTGTCAAAATAATGATTGCAAGCGGCTCTAAACTCTTTCCAAATTTTGTCAGAAAACTTTCGAGGTACGTGACCTACGGTTTTCCATTCTTCTTGAATTTGTTTCATAATTGGAGTAGTTGCAGCAAAATCGTCACTTTCTTGAAGCGCAATTGCTTTTGCAACTAATGCAGCTTTTTTATTCATATTATCGTGCTGCTCCTTTTTGATGTCTTTATAAAAAGAATTTTTTACAACATTAAAATTTCTTACGGCAGTTTTAAAAGCACTCCAAGTTGCTTCGTTTACATCATTTGGTACTTTTCCAATCTCAAAAAATTCCGTACGAAAAGCTTCTACTTTTGCAACCAAACTAGGCCAAGATGTATTTGAACTCATTTTTTCGGAGGTCAAATTATTGATTTGCAGAATAATAGCAGCTTTTTTTACCAGGTTGTCATTCTCTACACCTCGCTGTGCCTCAAATAACTGTTCCCGTTTGTCATGCATAATTTTGGTCAATGACGAGAATTTTTCCCAAATACTATCGCGATACTCTCGCGAAACTGGGCCAATATCTTCTTTCCATATCTTGTGTAAATCTTGTAATTCTCTGAAAGATTTGTTCAAATCTTCTTCGTGAACTAATTCTTCGACACGGGCTATTATTTTTAGTTTTAAATCAAGATTGTGTTTGAAATCTAGGTCGCGCGCTTCTCGATCTAGATGCAAATAATCATAAAAATTCTCTACATGAAAATGATAATTATTCCAAACGTGGTTGTACTTGTCTTTTGGAATTGCCCCTGCCGTTTTCCATCTCTCCCTTAAATCATTAAAATGTTTTAAAGTATCTTTGATATTCTCTTGTGGATTTATCAAATTTTTGAGTTCTTCTACGATGGCCAACCTGGTATCTAGGTTTGATTTTAGATTGGTTTCAAGACTTTTAAAATGCTTATTACGTTTGTCTCTAAATTGAGAATACAACTGATCGAACTTTACTTTGAGCGGAAAATGATATTCAAAATTCTCTGTTGATTCTGGATTTTCAGCAAAAAATTCATCCTTTTTATCTTCCATAAAATGATTAAATTTTGACAAAAACACAGTTTTAATATCTTCAACGTGGTTTTTTACAGACATCACTTTTTCAATAGCAACCAATTTTTCGAGTTCAATAACCAAGTCATCCATCGACAAAATCTCATAATCAATTATTGCAATTTCTTCATTTTCATGAAAATTTTCGGCACTTTCTTCGGCATTAGAAGCTACAATTGCATCAATGGCTTGCTGTTCATCACCTATAACCAAATGTTCTATCAGCAAACTGTCGTCTGAAAGCTCTTGGTCTGAAAGCGTAACTATATGCGTTTCAGACTCCAAATTTTGATTATCATTAAGATGATTTGACTTATCAGAAATTAATTTTTCACTTGTATCTATTTGATTATCAGTGATTTTTTGTTCCGACGTAAGATTATCTGCACTTCCATCTGCATCAAGCAGGTTATCATTGTTTGCTTCTAACATTTTATAAAATGTTTAAGGGTTATATTATGTGTGCGAAAGTACGAAAAGGCAGTTCAAAATTCAAATAAAATATTGTTTTTTAAAACATTTAAGGTTTTCTATTTTAATTTTTGTTTTTATTATGAATATGCTACCTATATATATACTATCTTTGAAATTATGTTTTTGGTATGAAAAATCTGTTCAATACTTTTATCGAATATCTCCAAAAGGAAAAAAAGTATTCGCCACACACCCAAAAGGCTTATCTTGACGATTTAGTATCCTTTCAAAAATATTTAGATTCCACCCACGATTTTACGGCAATACAAGATGTTATTTATGTACAAATTCGGGGGTGGATTGTAAGTTTGGTAGATAATGGATTGACCAATGTAAGTATAAATCGTAAAATTGCATCGCTAAAATCTTTTTATCTTTTTTTGCA
This sequence comes from Bacteroidota bacterium, assembly GCA_031384845.1. Taxonomy (GTDB): domain Bacteria; phylum Bacteroidota; class Bacteroidia; order Flavobacteriales; family Flavobacteriaceae; genus Flavobacterium. The sequence goes on along the minus strand of JANNBA010000061.1, from coordinate 33,147 downwards.
AAAAACCAAAACAATTGTAATCAGCCCGTTGTTGATTCACAAACCACTCAAATCAATAAAAAAAATTCAAATTCCATTTTCAGAAAAGGAGCTAAATCTACTGCTGGACAATAATTTTTTTGGGGATACTTTTGAAGGTCGGCGCAACAAGCTAATCATCGAAATGTTTTATAGCACCGGAATTAGACGATCAGAATTGATTAATTTACAGACAAACAATATTGATTTTTCAAATAAGACAATCAAGGTTTTGGGTAAGCGCAACAAAGAGCGAATCATTCCGATGTTGCCCAATATCGCATCAGAAGGGCAGCTCTATTTTGCCGAAAGGCTTAATTTAGAGATGATTAACGAACCTTCTTTTTTTTTCTTACAAAAAAACGGAAATAAATTATCAGAATCGTTTGTATATCGATTAATTAATAACTACTTTAGTAATGTTTCCGAGAAAGTAAAAAGAAGCCCGCATGTTATAAGACATAGCTTTGCTACTCAATTACTTAACCACGGAGCAGATTTGAATTCTGTCAAAGAATTGTTAGGTCATTCAAGCTTGGCATCGACACAAATCTATACACACAGCAGTTTAGCCGAGCTAAAACAGGTGTATAGTCGATCACATCCTCGAAACAAACAATGATTTGGAACTTATAACCTAAAAAAACAAAATTATGAAGGTAAATGTGCACGCAGTTAATTTTACAGTTGACAAAAAATTAGTAGAATTTGTAGAAATTAAAATGTCGAAACTTGAAAAATATTACGACAAAATTATCTCTGCAGATGTTTTTTTGAAAGTTGAAAAAACTTCAGAAAAAGAAAATAAATTAGTAGAAGTAAAAATATTAGTGCCAGGTGATGATTTTGTAGTCAAAAAACACTGCAAATCATTTGAAGAAGCAACAGAAGATTGCTCATTATCATTAGAAAGATTGTTGGTAAAACGCAAGGAGAAAGTGAGTTAGCAATTTGAGATTGCGTTTTTTTTCAAAATTTACACATAGGAACGGTCAAATTCCAAATAATTTTAGCAGGGGTTGGCCGTTCTTCACAAAACAAATGCCGCATTAAGAAAGCAAATGCCCAAAACAGAAATTCAAGTATCGATAACAGTAGCTCAAATCTCAATATCAGCTGTAGAAATGACTATTATTGATGCACACAACTCCATTTTTGAAAGGATGTGGAGTCGATAAGACGAGACATTGAAAAATATGAAAAACCCATAAAAACCTTAAAAAAACAAAAGAACATACACCCATTTATATTGACAAAATAATATTTCTATATTTATAACTTATGAAGTCGATGATTAGAATTGCAAATCCGTATCATAATTCTAAATACTCAAATTTTAATACTTATATTTGCAAAAATAAATTTTTGTATTCAAATGTTGCCATTCCTTTTTATTAGTTTTCTTGTTGTTATCTTTATCCAATTTTTTTATTATATTGTTGTTTTTGGTAAATTTGCTTTTGTAAATCCAAAATCAAATCACCCAAAAAAGCTTTCCGTTTCTGTTATTGTATGTGCCAAAAACGAGTTTGAAAACGTAAAGAAATTTATACCGATATTGGCAGCACAAGATTATCCAGATTTTGAAATTGTGTTGATAGATGATGCGTCAAGCGATGAAACCTTGGACGTTTTTGAGATTTTTGAAAAACAGTTTTCCAATATTCGATTGGTAAAAGTGGCAAATAATGAGGCGTTTTGGGGCAACAAAAAATTTGCACTTACCCTTGGTATTAAAGCTGCCCAAAAAGAATATTTGCTTTTTACGGATGCAGATTGCTATCCAACATCTGTAAATTGGATTTCTGAAATGACATCACAATTTAGTTTCCAAAAAACAATCGTTTTGGGCTATGGCGGTTATGAAAAGATACCTAACTCTTTTTTAAACAAAATAATACGTTTTGAAACTATTTTGACCGCAATTCAATATTTTTCGTGGGCACGATTTGGAAAACCCTATATGGGCGTTGGTCGAAATTTGGCCTACAAAAAAAGCGAATTTTTTAGAGTAGATGGATTCAAGAGCCACCTTCAAATTCGATCTGGCGACGACGACTTGTTTATAAATCAAGTAGCGACCCAAAAAAATACAGCCGTTTGTCTGAATCCAGAAAGTTTTACATACTCTGTCCCAAAAACCACATTCAAAGAATGGTTTGCACAAAAACGCCGACATATATCTACAGCAAATCACTACAAATCTTTTGACAGACTACAATTATCATTGTTTTATGCTTCGCAATGGCTGTTTCTAATGCTAGCTTTATTGCTACTATGCTTAGATTATTTGCCCTTTGCGGTGCTCCTTTTGTCTATAATTCGGTATGCTTTTGTCATCACTACCATTGGCTTTTCTGCATCAAAACTAAAAGAAAAAGACCTCATCCTTTGGTTTCCAATACTTGAAATAATTTTAATCTGGTCACAAATGAATATACTTGTAACAAACTTTTTTTCAAAACCAAAAAATTGGAAATAAAACTTCAAATAGGCAAAGCCATACAAGGAGATCAGATGGCATTTACCAATCTGTTGGATTTTTATTGGAACGAAGTTTATGGTTTTATGCTAAAGCGTACCGAAAATGAGACTGATGCCGAAGATATTACCATAGAAACTTTTGCAAAAGCATTTGATAAAATCGCAAGTTACAATCCCGAATTTCAGTTTAATACATGGCTTATTGCCATCGCAAAAAATGTGCATATCGACTTGATTCGCAAACGAAAATCACATTCTTATTTAGAAATTACTGACACACACGATCAACAAGCCTATCGCGTGGCAGACACTAGCTTGACGGTTGAAGATCAGTTGATTGCGGATCAAAATCTTTCGCAGTTGCTTCAATTTATCAAAAAATTAAAACCAAAATACCAAGAAGTAATTCAACTTCGCTATTTTCAGGAATTGAGTTATCAAGAAATTGCGGTCAAAATAGACGAACCGCTCAACAATGTTAAAATAAAATTATTACGTGCAAAAAAATTACTAGCCGAAATTATAAAACAATAAAATTGCAACCTATTTTATAAAAAACCCGTTTTTAGTATTCTCTTTTGAAAATTGCAGAAAATAATTTACTTTTACACATCGAAAATCCAAAAGAATTATAACCTATGAAAAAATACCTAATGGCAATAAGCGCATCTTTACTACTTGGAAGCTCAGCAGTAGCGCAACAAGTAGCCTTTGAAGAATTTGATTTAAACAATGGTTTGCATGTTATTTTGCATCAAGACCCCTCTGCACCAACAATTATTACCTCTGTAATGTACCACGTTGGAGCAAAAGATGAAGATCCCGCCCGAACTGGATTTGCCCACTTTTTTGAACACTTGCTTTTTGAAGGGACAGAGAATATCAAGCGAGGAGAATGGTTTAAAATTGTTACAGCAAATGGAGGTGTTAATAATGCGAATACCACAGAAGATCGCACCTACTATTATGAGGTTTTTCCTTCAAATAATTTAGAATTAGGCCTATGGATGGAAGCAGAAAGAATGTTACATCCTGTGATAAATAAAATTGGTGTTGATACCCAAAATGAAGTTGTAAAAGAAGAAAAGCGACTACGATATGACAATAGTCCGTATGGTGAAATCATTCCGCAAGTGAAAAAAAATATTTTCAAACTGCATCCCTATCGCTGGACTACAATTGGCTCGATGGAGCACCTTGATGCAGCAACATTGGAGGAATTTCAAGCTTTTAACAAAAAATATTATGTGCCAAACAATGCCGTTTTGGTTGTAGCAGGTGATTTTGATAAAGAGCAAGCCAAGGTTTGGATCAAAAAATACTTTGGAATCATCCCAAACGGAAACCCGATAGCCCGACAAAACTTTGTGGAAGAACCTATTACTCAAACTATCAAGGCGAGTTATGAAGATTCAAATATTCAAATTCCGATGGTTGTTGCAGCTTACAGAACCCCTTCGATGAAAACACGTGATGCGAGAGTTTTGGATATGATATCGACCATTTTGAGTGATGGGAAAAGCTCACGATTGTACAAAAAAATTGTTGATACCAAGAAAATTGCACTACAGATTGGTGCTTTTAATTATACACAAGAAGATTATGGAACCTATATATTATATGGTTTGCCGTTGTCGCCATTTACTTCAGAAAATATTATTACTGAAGTTGATCAAGAAATTATAAACCTTCAAAGTGAATTGATTTCGGAAAAAGAGTTTGAAAAATTACAAAACAAATATGAAAATCAATTTGTGAACAAAAACGCAGGAATAGAAGGAATTGCAAGCAGTTTGGCTACATTTTATATGCTATATAAAGATGTAAATTTGATAAATACCGAAATGGAAATTTATCGATCTATCACTCGTGAAGAAATAAGAGCTACCGCCAAAAAATATTTGAATCCAGAGCAAAGATTACTGTTAGACTACCTTCCGGCAAAAGAAAAAGCGCAAAACTAAAAACAACAAAAATGAAAAAAATAATCCTAATATTAATAAGTTTGTTCCTCACAACAATGACGCATTCACAAATTATTCCACAGCCAAAACCAGGAGCAGCACCCACTATCAAAATTGGAAAGCCACAAACTTTTAAGCTCAAAAATGGTCTAAAAGTAATGGTGGTAGAAAATCATAAATTGCCCCGTGTTTCGTTTAGCCTGACGATCGATAATTTGCCGTATCTTGAAGCCAACAAAAAAGGGGTTGCAGATATGACAAGTGCTTTGATGGGAAGCGGAACGGCAAAAATTTCTAAAGATGCCTTTAATGAAGAAATCGATTTTTTGGGTGCCAATATTGACTTTTCTGCAAATGGTGCTTATGCAAGTTGTTTGTCAAAATTTGGATCACGAGTCTTAGAATTAATGGTTGAAGGTGCGCTTTATCCAAAATTTACCCAAATAGAATTTGACAAAGAAAAAGCCAAAATTATTGAAGGATTGAAATCCGAAGAAAAAAGTGTTTCGTCTGTATCTGCTCGTGTAAACGAAGCATTGACATTTGGAATCAATCACCCGTCGGGAGAATTTTTGACAGAAAAATCTCTAAATAATGTGACGTTAGAGGATGTTCAAAATAATTTCAAAACCTACTTTGTGCCCACAAACGCCTATTTGATAGTGGTGGGAGATGTGAAATTTAAACAAACAAAAGCAGTAGTAGAAAAACTTTTTGAAAACTGGAAACCTACACCATTACCAACACAAACTTATACCAATCCAAAAAATGTATCAAAAAGTGAAATCAATTTTATTGATATGCCAAATGCTGTGCAATCTGAAGTTGCAGGAATCAATTTGGTGGATTTAAAAATGACAGATCCCGATTATTTTGCAACAATTATAGCCAATCAAATTTTGGGAGGCGATTTTAACAGTTATGTAAATATGAATCTTCGTGAAGCTCACGGATGGACTTATGGTGCAAGATCAGCGGTAGGCGCAGACAAATATTTATCAAAATTTAAAGTTTCAACACAAGTGCGAAACTCGGTAACGGACAGTACTGTTGTTGAGATTTTTAAAGAACTAAAGCGTATTCGTACAGAAAAAGTGGCTGACGAAATGTTGCAAAACGTAAAAGCCGGCTATGTAGGCAGGTTTGTGATGCAAATAGAAAAACCCCAAACGATTGCTGCTTATGCACTCCGAATTCAAACGCAACAATTGCCAATGGATTTTTATGAAAATTATATCCAAAACATCAATGCAGTGACAGCCGATGATGTGTTGCGGGTAGCCAATAAATATTTTTTGGATCAAAATATGCGTATGATTATTGTAGGGAAAGCCGCAGATGTATTGCCAGGATTAGAAAATTTGAAAATGCCAATTAAATATTTTGATCGATATGCACAAGAAATCGAAAAACCAGAGACAACAATAGAACTTCCAAAAGACATTACAATAAAAAAAATAATAGATTCATACATAACTGCAATAGGTGGAATTGATGCTGTAAATGCCGTAAAATCAATCTCGATAACCGCTAATGGTTCGGCACAAGGTGTCGAAATAATGTATTCAAAATTGGTAACAAGTAACCACAAATTGCGTGAGACTATTGAAGTAATGGGTCAAAGTATGAAAAAAGTTTTTGATGGCGAAAAAGGTTATCAAGAACAAGCAGGTCAAAAAATGCCATTTGAAGAAGCTGATATCGCTTCCTTAAAAGCCTATTCTATACCATTTCCAGAGTTGTCATTATTAGATAGCAAAAGCGTTGAATTGGCTGGTATTGAAGTTATTAATGATAAAAAAGCTTATGTCTTGAAAGACGGAAAAAGAAGTTTTTATTATGATATTCTTTCTGGATTAAAAATTGCCGAAACCGAAGAAGGCGAGGCTTCGCCAGGTCAAATGCTTACAATTACGATTCCTTATGACGATTATCGTGTTGTAAATGGGGTGAAAATTCCGTTTAAAACCGCTTTTAATATAGGTGTCGAAGTCAACTTGAGCGTTACAGATGTCAAAATAAACAGCGTTATAAAAGACGAAGATTTTAAATAAAAACGGAACTGCACTTTTTCGTTTTTTCATGTTAGGCATAATATTCATATTTGGTATAAAGTTATGCGATTGCCAATTTAAAAGAAAATAGGGTGAATCTTAAATCGATTCCTATTACAAAATAAGTGCCGTTTTTAGCTGCTTATGATGTAAGAAATAATAGAACTCAAAAAAAAACGACCTCAATTGAAGTCGTTTTTTTTTATTAATGTCAAATTGAAATCGTTAGTTTTTGGTTTCGCTTTTGGCATCCTCGACCATTTTCTCGTTGGCAGTGATGGCAAATTCAACACGTCTGTTTTGGCTGCGTCCTTCTGGAGTTTCGTTGCTTGCAATTGGGTCAGCGATCCCCATTCCGGTAGTTTTAAAGCGGGTGGCAACTATATTTTTTGAAGTCAAATAAGTTTGAACTGCTGCGGCTCTTTTTTCTGAAAGTATCAAATTTGAATCAACCTTGCCAGAGCTATCGGTATAGCCATAAATCATAATATTGGTGTCAGGATATTCGTTAAAAACGGTTACCAATTTATCAAGATTTGCTTTAGCAGCAGTTGTCAAGGTTGCTTTGCTAGTGTCAAAACGGATCGCATTTTCGTTCAAAACAAGTTTGATGCCTTCTCCTACTCGTTCCACATCAGCACCAGGAAGTGCGTTGTCGATTTCGCGAGCTTGTTTGTCCATTTTGTTACCAATAATACCACCAGCTGCACCGCCAATAACGCCACCTAATACAGCACCAAGTGCTCCATTGCCACCGTTACCAACATTATTGCCAATAACGGCACCCAAAACACTGCCTGCCAAAACCCCAATTCCAGCACCACGCTGAGCATTATTGGTGTTTTTTAGGGCTTCGCAACTGCTCAAAAAAAGTGCGGTCATTAATAAAAAAGCTACTGTTGTTGATTTAATATTTCTCATTTTTAATGTATTTATTGGTTATCTTTTTCAAATTGATATATTACGTCTGTCATTTTGCCACCGATGTCGGCCTTGTCTATAAGTTGAAATGAGTTTTCAGACTGGTTGGAAACCGTAAAAACATAACCGTCACGCACACGTTTTGCTTTTTCGCCTGCTTGCAAGAGCTTGAGCACAAATTGTCCATCTTTGTTGACAAACCACGTTAGGGTTGAAGCAAATTCGGTACATCCAGATTTGGTAAGTGCCATTTCGCCTTTGTTATTATTAGAAATAAGCTTCCATTTGCTACCTTCAAAACATTTAGAATCAGCGATTTGCAAAGCGTTTACTTTGATATAATCTGACCCGGCAAATTTTACACTTGTAATAGTCCAAGTGCCTTTCATAGCAACTTCAGATTTGTTGTCGATTTTGGTATTGGTTACTGATGTTGATTTGCAAGCAAAAACAACAAGGGCAATGATGCCGAGTATTAATGTTTTTTTCATTATTTTTTATTTAAAATTTAGGTTACAAATATAAATGTTAATTTTTTGAATAGCCATTTTTTGTAAATCTTTTTTTTGATTGCGACAATTTGTCAGATTATTGTTTTTGGTACTTTATTTGAAAGCCAAATTGTAAATATTAATTTTTAAAACTTATATACTATGACAACAGGAAAAATCAATGTTTCGGTCGAAAATATCTTTCCACTTATTAAAAAATTCTTGTATAGTGATCACGAGATTTTTTTACGTGAGTTGGTTTCAAATGGTACGGATGCCACCCTGAAACTGAAACATTTGTGCAGTATTGGCGAAGCAAAAGTAGAATATGGCAATCCGATGATCGAAATTAAAATCGACAAGGAAGGCAAAAAATTGCACATCATTGATCAAGGTTTGGGCATGACGGCAGACGAAGTTGAGAAATACATCAACCAAGTTGCATTTTCTGGTGCTGAAGAATTTTTGGACAAGTACAAAGATTCTGCAAAGGATTCAGGTATTATTGGTCATTTTGGTTTGGGTTTTTATTCGGCTTTTATGGTTGCCGAAAAAGTAGAAATCATCACAAAATCTTATAAAGACGAGCCAGCCGCGCATTGGATTTGTGATGGAAGTCCAGAATTCTCATTAGAATCGGCTGACAAAACAACCCGTGGCACCGAAATTATTTTGCACATTGCCGAGGATTCTGTTGAGTTTTTGGAAGAAGGAAAAATCAAGGACTTGCTCAACAAGTACAACAAATTTATGCCTATTGCTATAAAATTTGGTACAAAAAAAGAAGCATTGCCAAAGCCAGAGGATGCTGCAGATGATTATAAAACCGAGTTTATAGAAGTTGACAACATCATCAACAATCCAAATCCAGCATGGACAAAGCAACCTACAGAACTTACAGACGAAAATTACAAATCATTTTATCACGAGTTGTATCCTATGCAGTTTGAGGAGCCTCTTTTTCATATTCATTTGAACGTAGATTATCCATTTAATCTTACTGGAATTTTGTATTTTCCAAAATTAGGTGGCGATATGCAGATTCAAAAAGATAAAATTCAGTTGTATCAAAACCAAGTGTATGTAACTGATAATGTTGAAGGGATTGTGCCAGAATTTTTGACGATGCTCAAAGGAGTTATCGATTCGCCAGATATTCCGTTGAATGTTTCGCGCTCTGGACTACAGGCTGATGCAGCTGTCAAAAAAATATCAAATTATATCACCCGCAAAGTTGCAGACAAACTCAAAACTTTGTTTACAGAAAACAGAGCCGATTTTGAACAAAAATGGAACGATATCAAGATTGTTTTGGAGTACGGAATGCTCTCTGAGCCAAAATTTTATGAAAAAGCAGGCGCTTTTGTTTTGTATCCTACGGTTGACAACACCTATTTGACTTTGGACGAAATCAAAGAAAATTTGAAAGAAAACCAAACCGACAAAGACGGCAAATTGGTGGTTTTGTATGCCGGAAACAAAGACGCACAACACGCTTATATTGCTGCCGCAAAAGAAAAAAATTACAGCGTTTTGCTATTAGACTCGCCTATTATTTCTCATTTGATACAAAAATTAGAAAGCGATAATGAAAACTTAACCTTTGTTAGGGTAGATGCGGATCATATCGACAGTTTGATCAAAAAAGATACAACCACCATCTCAAAATTATCTGAAGACGAAACCACAAATCTAAAAAGCTTGATAGAAAGTTTTGTACCCTCACAAACCTATACCGTCCAGCTAGAAGCGATGGATAGCAATGCATCACCATTTATCATCACACAGCCCGAATTTTTGCGCCGAATGAAAGAAATGAACCAATCTGGTGGTGGTGGTGGTATGTTTGGAATGGGCAGTTTGCCAGAAATGTATAACTTGGTTGTAAACAGCAACTCGGTTTTGGCAACTACCATTTTGAACACAAAGGATGCTGCAGTACAAGAAGTGCTGGTAAAACAAGCCTTAGATCTAGCCAAATTGTCGCAAAATTTGCTCAAAGGCGAAGAATTGACCGCTTTTGTCAAACGAAGTTTTGAACAGCTGTAACACGAATTTTGAATTTTTATAAAAAAAGCGATTTCAATAGAAGTCGCTTTTTTTTTGGGTTACTATTAAGTTGAAATCGATTTAAGGTTTTTTCGACAAAAAAATGTATGTTTGTGAAATGTTATAAGTTAACCGCGAAAGTAATACATTAGGTATTTAAGTTTGAATTTTAGCACCTTTTTTGAGTGCTGAAGTTTGAAATCTAATTTGGTTGTTGCTGAGAAATAAGAAATAAAAGAACAATAAATTTGACCAATAACAAATAATCTATTACAATTAACAAATAACAAACAAACAAATAACAATTAACAAATGAAAACTCTAGGCATAGTAATTACGGATGGCGTTGGCTTTAGAAATTTTGTGATGAGCCATTTTCTTGGCGAAGCAGCGCAAAGTTTTGATCAAGTAATCGTGTATTCGGGTTTGCCAAAAAACTGTTATCCAAAACTATCTTTTTTGAACGTGGTGATCAAAGAGTTAGCCGTTTTTGAAGAGCCAAAAAGCACCTGGTTTTTCAGAAAATGGAAAGAAATAGCACATCTACAACAATTTCGTCATATAGATGGTATGCGAGACAATCTAGAGTCTGGCTATCCAAAAAACAATTCTGCCCGATCAATTTTGATCAAAATAATATATTTTATTACAAAAATACTTCACACAAACAACAGCATTTTATGGGCAGAGCAATGTCAGTTTTGGAGTTTTTCGAGACACAAAACCACCAAAAATTATGTCAAATTACTGGGAGAAGATTTGCCATCGCAGCTATTTTTCACGCACCAACGCCCCCCATATTTGGCTCCCTTTTTATATGCCGCAATTTGCAAAAAAATTCCAACCAACACTTTTATTTTCAGCTGGGACAATCTGGCATCAAAAGGCAGAATGTTAGGCACTTTTGATCGGTTTTTGGTCTGGAGTGATTTGATGAAAACCGAGTTGCATTATTTTTATCCAAATGTTGATTTATCTCAAATTCATGTTGTAGGCACGCCTCAATTTGAACCCTATACAATGTCGGATTATGAAATAAAACCAACCGATTTTTTTGAGAAATTTGAACTTGATGCACACAAAAAAACAATCTGTTACAGTTGTGCCGATGCCTCAATTGGAGGAAACGACACTATTGTAATTCAAAAAATTGCAGATGCCATTCGGCAAAACAAAATAAATCATGATGTTCAACTTTTGGTAAGAACCTCACCTGCAGAGGACGAAAGTAGGTTTTTGAACCTCAAAAAAGTGTATCCTGAAATCATTTGGAATTTTCCAAAGTGGTTTTCAACACGTGAAAACCACGCCGAAAACTGGTCGCAGCGAATACCAACACACGAAGATATTGAGGATTTGCGGGCTATGCTTAGTCATGTAAACCTCAACATCAATATGTGCTCGACGATGAGCCTGGATTGTATGCTGTTTGACAAACCGGTGATCAATACCGTATTTGGGAATCTTGAAAACGGTTTGTATAATGACCAACGATTTTTGAAATATGCCCATTATAAAAGAGTTGTGGATAGCCAATCTGTTTGTATCGCCAAAAACGAAATCGAATTAATAGCCCAAATAAATGAAAACCTAAGCAATCCAAACCAAAAATCAGAAGCACGAAAAGCCATGATTGCTACACAAATTGGGAAACCAATTGCTGGAACGAGTCACAGAATAGTTGCTACATTAATGTCATTTTATGAATAATCCAAAAAAAATTGCCATAGTTTGTGATTACAATCTAAAATCTGATCGAATAGGCGGAATGGATCGATTTTTTGTTGAATTTGATGCAAAGGCAAAAACAAAAAATATCGAAATCGATTGGTATTTTACGGATTATAAACCATTTGCCTTTTATGACGGAATTAATATTCAGCATGCTGGGGGTCATAATATTGAAACATTTTTTTTGGAAAAAACAACAACTCAAAACAAAAATTATACTGTTTTGATTACGCATTTCATTTCACTTTGCACCTCATTTTTTAAAAAAGCAAAAGAAACCGGAATACAAAAAATTATTGCAATAGACCATAATCCAAGACCTCTACATGGTTTTGGACTTTCAAAAACCATAAAAAACAAAATCAAGGGATTGCTTTATTCACGTTATATAAATACTTTTGTTGGTGTTTCAAATTATACCAAAAAACACATTCTGAAAGATTATGGTGCTTTTTTAGTCAACAAAACCATCGTGATTTATAACGGAATAGACACTGCTGTTTTTGTAAAAAGAACAAAAAGCATTCAAAACTCCTTTATTGTGAGCTCACATTTGCGACATTCAAAAGGGATTCAAGATTTAATTCAGGCCGTTTTTCTTTTGAGTGAAAATATTAAAAACCAAATTGTAATTGATATTTTTGGATCAGGACCTTTCGAGACCGAACTAAAATCAATGACAACTGCCTTAAATTTGAACAATATTATTCATTTTAGAGGTAGCTCGTCAGACCTACATTTGTTGTTTTGCAATTATAGTTTTATGATACAACCCACTTATATGGAGTGCTTTAGCCTTTCTATTTTAGAAAGCTTGGCTAGTAATGTACCCGTTATTACCACAACAGTTGGCGGCAATCTCGAAATTGTTACAGACCAAAAAAACGGCTATATATTTGAACCCGCAAACATACAAGCCTTGTCATTGATAATCGAAAATATCGTGATGGGGTTTGCCAAAATTGAAGATGAAACGAATTCAAAAATTGAAAAAAACTTTAATTTAGACAAAATGGTTACAGCACATTTAGCATTAATATGATAAAAATAGCATTTTTGACACCCGAATATCCGCATCCCAAAACAGGCAATTCTGGCGGTATAGGCAGTAGCATCAAGAATCTTGCTGCTGGATTAATAGCGCAAAATTGTAGGGTTTTGGTTCTTGTATATGGACAAAATCAAGATGCCATTTTTGATGATGGTGGTGTTGAAATTCATCAAATTAAAAATGTGAAATTCAAAGGATTGTCTTGGTTTTTGACACAAAAAAAAATTGAAAAAAAGATAAATTTTTTGTACAAAAACGATCAAATTGATTTGGTAGAAGCACCAGATTGGACTGGTATAACCTCATTTATCAAGCCAAAATGCCCCATATTGATTAGGCTTCACGGGTCTGACACCTATTTTTGTCATCTTGATAATCGCACGGTAAAATGGCATAACAAATTTCTCGAAAAGAGAGCCTTGCAAAAGGCAGATGCCCTGATTTCTGTGAGTGAGTTTACGGCAAATTTGACCAACACTGTTTTTGGTTTGAACAAAAAATTTAGGGTTATACCCAATGCGATAGATACCGACTTTTTTTCCAAAAACAACAAAAACCAATCGACACCCGAACCTGTAATTTTGTATTTTGGAAGTATCATTAGAAAGAAAGGATTGTTGGAATTGCCCCACATATTTAATGCTGTTTTTAAAGAAAACCCAACGGCAAAGCTACTCTTGATTGGACGAGATGTTCCAGATATTATGACCCAAAACAGTTCGACATGGGCAATGATGGAAGCCCTTTTTGATACTGAAGCCAAAAAAAGTGTGACCTTTTTGGGGGCTGTTCCTTACCAAGAAATCAAAAAACATATAGAAAATGCTACTGTTTGTGTTTTTCCGTCCTTTGCAGAAGCGTTACCGTTGTCATGGATTGAGGCGATGTCGTTGCAAAAAGCAATTGTAGCTTCAAACATTGGTTGGGCAAATGAAATGATTACTGACGGCAAAAATGGGTTTTTGGAAAATCCTAAAAGCCATCAAGCGTTTGCCGAAAAAATTAATATATTGTTATCAAATCCCGAATTATGTAGTGTTTTTGGCATTACAGCACGCGAAACAGCCGTTAGAAAATTTGGAATAAAAAGTGTAAGTATTCAAAATAAGATTTTTTATGAAACTGTAATACATTCAAAAAAATGATGGTAGTTGTGCACAAATATAATCGAATTTGCAATGTTTTTTCTTCGGATAGAACAGAAGTTTTGTATAAAAATAACATTTCGATAGCCGAAGTTCTTTATGAATTGGCACAACAATTTCCGGATTCAATATTAGTTTGGTGTGAAGAAAGTCAGCAAGACCAATTAAATTTGGAACAAATAAAATCTTATTTTCAACATTCGCGAATGATGATTTCTTATAATCCGTTCGAGAATGGTTTTGTGAGCAAAAAAATAGGTTATGTTGAGGACTCACCATTTATTAGCATAAATAGAAAAATGAAATATCCAACCTGGCAAATGAGTAGCATTGTTGGTGCGATACATGGCAGTGTCATTTTGGAATTTAAACCCACAAATCGCGATTTTGATTTTGAATATTATATAAATTCGGTTGCAAAATTAGGAATGCCATTAGGTTTGTGGTGTTATTCTGCTCCAAAAATATTAAATGGATTTAATATTAGCCAGTTAAAACCTTCTTCAGATTATAAACTTTTTAAATTCGTAAAACAGCATTATAAAACCCGCTGGTCATTTTTAATGTTTTTAAATTTGATAATTTATGAAAGACGATTTCTGATTTTACCGTTATTATGTTGTTTTTTTTATAAAAAAAGAAAAAAAGAGGCCTTTTCTTTAGATTTTCACCAATTGGATTTAAAGTTGGAAGTTATGCCGAAAACCATAGACGTTATCATTCCAACAATTGGTAGAAAAAAACCTTTATATGATTTTCTAAAAGATTTGTCAGAGCAAACACATTTGCCAAAAAGAGTGATTATTGTTGAACAAAATCAGGTCGAAAATAGTATTTCGGAGTTAGATTATTTAGAAACAGAAAATTGGCCGTTTGAAATTCATCATCGATTTATAAAGCAATCTGGGGCTTGTAATGCTCGAAATATTGCGATGGAGAGTATAAAAAGTAGTTGGGTTTTTCTGGCAGACGATGACATTAGGGTTGAAAACAATTTTATTTTTGAGACTTTTTCCCAAATCGAAAAGATTGGCGCCGATGCCGTAACGTTACGTTGTCATCTAAAAAACGAAAAAAAAATATTTAGCAATATTTTTCAGTGGAATAGTTTTGGGTCAGGATGTAGTTTTGTGAAATATGAAAACTTAAAAACATTGAAATTTAATCTTGATTATGAATTTGGTTTTGGTGAAGATACAGATTTTGGGATGCAGTTGAGAAACAGCGGGTGTGATATTTTGTATTTGCCAGAGCCGAGCATTTTGCATCTCAAGGCAGCAATAGGAGGTTTTAGAACAAAGCCAATATTAAGATGGCAAACAGAAAAAATACAACCAAAACCTTCGCCTACAATAATGATATATATGCTGAAACACTTCACAAAAGAGCAATTATTAGGATACAAAACCATTTTATTTTTCAAATATTTTAAGCATCAAAGTATTAAAAACCCTATATTTTATTATAAATTTTTCAAGAAGCAATGGACTCAAAGCCAGTTTTGGGCAAATGAAATTTTGTCATCAGACGGAAAAGTTGTTTGATCAAAAAATTATTTTAAATTTTGATTTGTATTCGGTGATAGCAGTAGTTTGGGGGTCTTTGAGACTTTATAATTTTCATTACTATGAATTGCGTTTTGAAAACACTATTGGTCTATATTAGCCCCGATTGAGGCGGTATCCTTTTTGGGTTTTTGAAAAAAACCCAAAAAGATAAAGCCGATAGCGGGACAGGTGTTGTGATGGAACGGTTTGGTGTGCTTCAAAAGAAAGAAAAAAATTAAAGTTTTTGATTGGTTTTTGGGTCAAAAAATCTGAAAACATTTTGTTATCTTTGCTTTTTAATTCAAACTATGGTTAAGCGTTATTTGTTTCAGATTGGAAAATATTTTTTGATGTGGAAAGAGATTTTCAACAAGCCTACGAAGTGGTCTGTGATGAAGGGGCTTATTTTTAAGGAAATCGATGATTTGATTATTGGTTCGCTTGGCATTGTTGCATTTATTTCGTTTTTTGTGGGCGGTGTTGTGGCGATTCAGACGGCTTTGAACCTTAATAACCCGTTGATTCCAAAATATTTGATTGGTTTTGCGACGCGTCAATCTATGATTTTGGAGTTTGCGCCTACTTTTATTTCGATTATTATGGCCGGAAAAATGGGTTCGTTTATCACATCGAGCATCGGTACGATGCGGGTTACAGAGCAGATTGATGCGCTGGAGGTGATGGGTGTGAACTCGCTCAACTATTTGGTTTTTCCAAAATTGATTGCGCTGCTTTTGTATCCGTTTATTATTGGAATTAGTATGTTTGTGGGTATTACGGGCGGCTGGATTGCAGGTGTTTATGGCGGATTGTCGGCAAGTAATGATTTTATTAGTGGTTTGCAAATCAACTTTTTGCCGTTTCATATCGTGTATGCGTTTCTAAAAACCTTTGTTTTTTCGTTACTTTTGGCTACGATTCCATCTTTTCATGGCTATTATATGAAAGGTGGCGCGCTCGAGGTGGGCAAGGCGAGTACGGTTGCTTTTGTGTGGACGTCTGTGATGATTATATTGATGAATTTTATTTTAACCCAACTCCTTCTAAGCAAATGATAGTTGTAACTGATGTTGAAAAATCTTTTGGCGCAAGCCAAGTACTCAGAGGGGTTTCGACGGTTTTTGAAACTGGAAAAACCAATTTGATTATTGGGCAAAGTGGCTCAGGCAAAACGGTTTTGCTCAAATCACTTTTGGGAATTCATACGCCCGAGAAAGGCACAATTTCGTTTGATGGCCGTATTTATTCTGAACTTGATGGCGACGAAAAACGAGAATTGCGAACAGAAATTGGCATGGTTTTTCAGGGAAGTGCTCTTTTTGATTCGATGACGGTTGCAGAAAATGTTGGATTTCCGCTCAAAATGTTTACCAATAACAGCAAATCTGAAATTGATGATCGGGTTGATTTTGTTCTAAAACGGGTCAACTTGATTGATGCGCATCACAAATTGCCTTCTGAAATTTCGGGTGGCATGCAAAAGCGGGTAGCAATTGCAAGGGCTATCGTGAACAATCCAAAATATCTTTTTTGTGACGAACCCAACTCGGGTTTGGATCCAAATACTTCAACATTGATTGATAATTTGATTATGGAAATCACCGAAGAATACCATATTACAACGGTGATAAACACCCACGATATGAACTCGGTGATGGAAATTGGTCAGAATATTGTGTTTCTAAAAAACGGGTTGAAGGCGTGGCAAGGCAGTCGGGAAGAGATTTTTAAGACTGATAATGAGGCTGTTGTAGCATTTGTATATTCGTCAAACTTGTTCAAAAAAGTGCGAGAAGCGGTTTTGCGGGACGAAAATGGAATCTAATCGTAGGCAATTTTATAATGAAAAAAATAGCAATTCTTGGTTGTGGTTGGTTGGGATTGCCGTTGGCAATTTCGTTTTTGAAAAATGGTTTTGAAGTAAATGGCGCTACAACAACCCACTCAAAACTATCAGAATTGTCACATTTGGGTATTCATCCGTTTTTGATTTCGATAGAAAACGATGCGATTGAGGGTGATATTGAGGTTTTTTTTAAAAATGTTTCGGTGCTTATTATTACAATTCCACCTAAATTACGCAATGAAACAAACGAGAATTTTCTAAAAAAAATGGCTATTCTTGTTCCGTTTATCGAAAAATCTGGTGTCAAAAAGGTGATTTTTGTAAGTTCGACTTCTGTTTTTGAAGATGCAAATCAGGTTGTTTGTTCGGCAGAATTTGCAAATCCAAATACCAATTCTGGAATACAACTTTTGGAATGCGAGAAATTGCTACAAGAAAACTCAAATTTTGATACAACTATTGTTCGCTTCGGCGGCTTGATTGGCAAAGATAGACATCCTATATATAGTTTGTCTGGCAAAAAAGGTGTCAAAAACCCAAATGCAGCCATAAATTTGATTCACCTTTCAGATTGTATTGCGGTTTTGCAGCGAGTGATAGCACTTCAATATTGGAGAAAAATCCTTCATGCGGTGGCACCTTTTGATGCTACAAAAGCTGATTTTTATACCAAGAAAGCCCTAAAAATGGGTTTGAACCCTCCGATATTTGATTTTTTGACACCTTCTTTTGGCAAAAAAGTGCTGCCGTTTCCGCAGGAATTTTTTGATGATTTTGTGTTTGAATATCCAAACTTAGAATAACCGCAAGAATATTCATAAAAACGGCAAAACTTATGAAATTTTTTTTATGATTTAATTTTAAATCAAAAATTTATATATACATTTGTTTTTCAAAACATTATAGCCATGAAAAGTAACTTTACCCCTACCCTATTTTTGTTCGTTTTTGGTTTTTTATTTCATACTTCATTGTCTGCACAAATTGTGGCACAAGATGATGTTTTTTTATTCGGACAAATAAATGATACTTCATTGAAAAGCGTGTTGACCAATGACACCCTAAACGGGAATACCGTTTTGCCATCATCGATAACACTACAGCCTGCCGAAACATTCGTTTATGTGCCCATTCATATCGATGTTACAACAGGCTTTGTTTCCATAGATGCAGATCTTGCACCAGGCACCTATTGTCTGCCATATTTTATCTGCGAAAATGCCAACCCAAACAATTGTAGCAGCGCAAACCTCTGTGTAACGGTCACCACAACTACAATACTTGCTCTCGATGAAAACATAAACGTATTTGGATCCAACTGTTTTGGTATTTCCGTTTTGGCAAACGACACCCTGAACGGCTTACCCATTTTGCCGTCAGAAACAACACTTTTTTCAGCAGCAAACAATGCAATCACAATCAATGCAAACGGCTCAATTGACGTTGCAACAGGCACACCTTCAGGCACTTATTGCCTGCCCTATACCATTTGTGAAAATGCCAACCCAAACAATTGCAGCAGCGCAAACCTCTGTGTAACTGTCACTTTAACAAGTTTATTTGTATATAATGAAACTTTTGATGTAGCCCAAAACAACATCAGTGGCGAGATTGGCAATGTTTTGACCAATGATTTTATGAACTCAGCCCCAGCAACAACTTCAAATGTCAGCATCACGCCATCGATGGTATTAAGCCCTGTGAGCCTCAATACACAAACCGGAGCCGTTAGCATTGCCCCAAACACGCCGCTCGGAAGCTATTGCTTGCCCTATACCTTATGCGAAAATTCCAACCCAAATAATTGCCAAGTCGGCTCGGTTTGCATCAATGTAGTATCGGCGTTGGCGACACAAACCCGCACTTTAGAAAACTTGAAAGTATATCCAAACCCAATTTCAGCGGGGTTTATCACGATTTCTAACGCTCAAAACATAGAACATCTCACTTTGATTTCCGCATTAGGCCAAATTGTTTTTGATAAAAACATTGCTGAATTGACTACACAAATAGATATGAATAAATTTTCAGTAGGTTTGTATTTTTTGAAAATTAAAAACAAGAATGTAGAGCAAGTTATAAAAATCATAAAAAATTAATGGAATAGCAAAGTGTAATCCTTAATAGCATTTCGATTTTAAAGACGCCCGATAAATTATAATTGAAAAATAATATATTTAACAAATTGCGAATAACAATTAACGCTAAATTAAGTCCTTCATGCAAAATAATAAATAACTTTGCATAAAAAAGTATGGGCATAGATTTAAAAGAAATAACAACCGTAAGCATGGTGCTCTTTGCCGTAATCGACATCGTAGGCACAATCCCAATTTTGGTCGATTTGAAAGCCAAGCACGGGCATATAGAATCAGAAAAAGCCTCAATTGTTGCAGGTGTTATTATGCTTACATTTTTGTTTATTGGCGAAGATTTCTTGGGTTTGATTGGTATCGACGTTCATTCTTTTGCGGTAGCGGGTTCCTTTGTTTTGTTTTGCTTGGCTTTAGAAATGATTCTCGGAATTCAAATTTATCGAGATCAGGAAAGTGGATCTGCCTCAATAGTTCCGATCGCTTTTCCGCTTATTGCTGGAGCAGGTACGATGACAACCTTGCTTTCGCTAAAAGCCCAATATAGTACTGAAAACATTGTAATTGCCATTATTTTAAACATTATTTTGGTTTATTTTGTACTAAAATCGTCTTCTAAAATCGAAAAAATATTAGGAAAAAATGGTCTCGGTGTTGTTAGAAAAGCATTTGGAATAGTGCTTTTGGCAATCGCTGTTAAATTATTTGCGGCTAATGTTAAAGGTTTGTTTTTCTAAACAATAATTTCTTATTTTTACTCAAAAAATAAATCTCATGAAAATATTTACTTCAATACTGCTTTTTATAGCTTTGGTTTTAATCATTTTCAACATCACTTTGCTTGATTTTGATCACTTTTTTTGCGAAAAAAACAAAATTGCACTTATAGGAATTGTAGCTTCGATTTGTGCCTTTTTTATTTTGTTGATTTTTAAATTATCAAAATTAATAAACGAAAAAACCAATAATAATTAAGATGTTTGATTTATTAATCATTGGAGGCGGAGTCGCCGGGGTTTCTTGCGCATTAGTTTTAGGATCTGCTAAAAACAAGCTATTTATGGGCGAAAAAAAGATTGGAATCATCGCTCATCAAAAAACCTCATCGCTACAAAATGCCGTTTTCAAC
The DNA here is from genome assembly GCA_031384845.1 of Bacteroidota bacterium. GTDB lineage: Bacteria > Bacteroidota > Bacteroidia > Flavobacteriales > Flavobacteriaceae > Flavobacterium. The sequence goes on along the minus strand of JANNBA010000061.1, from coordinate 12,624 downwards.
AATGCTTATGGTATAAAACCGGGTACTTTGGGTTCCCTTTTATTGACAGAGAGCATAGAAAATCTCCATCATTTATATCCGCATATTATTCAAATAGAGCACGAGAAAGTGATTGAAATAAAAGGACATTATAATAATTTTGAGATTATTACAAATAAAAACATTTATCAAGCCAAGAATATTTTGGTAGCAATTGGCTACTCCAACACCTTTGACATCAAGGGATTGATGCCATTTGTGATTGCGCACCAAAAAGCCGAACCGCAAAAACTGCGAATCCAACTTCAAAATTTAGATCATCTAGTGTCTCCCGGAATTTATGTGGCCGGCACATTAGCAGGATGGCGGAGTCAGCTAGCAATAGCGGCCGGAAGTGGCGCAGCAGTTGCAACAGACCTGCTTACAACATGGAATCAAGGAAACCCTACACAAAGTCACGACAAAATTTAATTGCAATATTCAAAAATAAAGTTATATTTGTAATAAAATTTTAAAAAAATGGTAACTCATGGACCTACTTCATTAGTTGATTTGATGAAAATTGTAGAAGCAGAATTCGACAATTGTCCTTTTCACGATGGCGAAAAAGAAGAAATTAGTAAACTTCCTACCAATAGAAATGGCTTCGTATATCAAATTTATGTTGATGGCGAAATTAGATTTGTTGGAAAATGTCTTGCCGGAATATTCAAAACAGTAATCAAAGCTCACTTTGTTTTTCAAAACAGAGAAATGGTTTCCAAAATTGAGTTTATCAAGCGAGAAAGAAGCCTTGGCAAAACTGTTCAATACAAATACATACAGACAGACCCACCCTCGATGATTGCCTTGATAGAAAGCGAACTTGTCAAAAAACAAAAATTAGTGCTGCTTTGGAATCGAAAAAAATTTGAAGATTATTACAAAATTCCAAAAAAATAACTATAAATCCCAGCTGTTTAATTCCTGAATTGCGTAATGTGCTGTAAGGTCAAACTGCGTTGGTACTATAGACACAAATCCATTTGCAAGTGCCCATTCATCAGTATCTTCTCCTTTGTCGTGGTTTACAAACTCTCCCGAAAGCCAATAATAGTGCTTGCCAAAAGGGTTTGTTCGTTTATCAAATTTTTCTTCCCACAATGCATTTGCCTGCCTGCAAATTTTGATTCCTTTGATAGCTGTCGCACCCAATTTTGGGATATTCACATTCAAAACTACCCCTTTTGGGAGCTTGTTTTTCAAGACACTTTCTGTAATTTTTTTTATAAAAATTTTTGCAGGCTCAAAATCTGCCTCCCAATCAAAATCGCATAACGAAAAACCAATTGCTGGTACTCCCTCGATTCCGGCCTCGATAGCGGCACTCATTGTACCAGAATAAATTACGTTTATTGAAGAATTTGAACCATGATTTATTCCAGAAACACACAAGTCTGGTTTTTTTTTCAATATCTCATTGATGCCAATTTTTACACAATCTGCGGGTGTGCCAGAGCAACTATACTCTAAAATTGTATTATCATTTTTGCTTAAATTGTTCAAAAACAAAGTGTTGTTGATGGTAATTGCGTGACCCATAGCGCTTTGTGGTTTGTCTGGTGCTACCACCACAATATCACCAATTTGTTGCATCACTTCAATCAAGGCCCTTATGCCTGGTGCGGTAATGCCATCATCATTTGTAATCAAAATTAATGGTTTTTGGGTCATTGTGCTTGGGGTTTTAAAATCAAAAAATCCTTTAAATAATAGGGTTCAAAATAGGCAACATCAACAAAATCATTGTTTTTATATTTTTCAAAACCCAACAAAGCCATTTCATTGGATGAAGGAAATTGAATCGATTGGTCGAAAATAAAATTATTTTTTGACAAAACACTTTGTATTTTTTCTTGACAATCGCCAATTATATAGAGGTTGTCGGTATGATTTTCAAAACTATTTTCGTCGATAATTTGAGCTTCAACTGCTCTAATTTTTTGAAAATCGACATCAAAAACAGCACTGTAAACCTCCATACGCCGAGCATCAATCATGGGAATAATCAAGCCTTTTTCGATTTTTTTTTGCATGGCCAAAATCGTCAAAGTATCTATCGCAATAAGCGGAATTTGTAAGACAAAGCACAAGCCTTTGGCGGCAGAAACGCCAATCCGAAGCCCGGTATAGGAGCCCGGTCCTTGGCTGACCGCAACGGCATCTAAATCAGAAAAACAGAGATTTGTTTTGTTTAGACATTCTTGGATAAATTGATGCAAAAATTCGGCATGAGAATAACCTTGTGTTGCACTTTCTTTGCAATACAAACTTCGCCCGTTATTGGATATAGAAACAGAGCAGTTTTTTGTTGTAGTTTCTATATTTAGAATACAAATATTTTTTTTCAAACCTCTTATTTTTTCTTGTTGGCATCTGCAACACTCACCAAATCACCAGAATTTAGGTCTTTTGTAACGGTTGTATATGGACCAACAATCACAATATCACCTTTCTTTAGACCAGAAATTACTTCTATATTGGTGTCGTCCTGAATACCTGTTTTGATGATTCTTATTTTGGCTTTATTTCCGTTTTTGATAAAAACACATTCAAATTTTTTGTCGCTTTTTGGTAGTTTTTTTTCGTCACTTGCCGACAAATCTACTTTTTTAACTGCGGCCGTATCTTGTTTTACAACAACTGCACTAATTGGTACGCCCAAAATATTTTCGCTACGGGTTGTGATGATATCAACAGTAGCCGTCATTCCTGGTCGAAAAGGCGAAAAACTACTTGGTTTCCCTTGCATTAAATCCATGTAAGAATCTTTCAAAATTCTTACTTTTACTTTAAAATTGGTCACTTGATCCGCGGTCAACGTGCTGCTTGCCGAGTTTGAAATACTGGTTACCAACCCTTTAAACTCTTTTTTGAGATAGGCATCAACAGCTACTTTTGCAGAGTCGCCAACGCTAATTTTTACGATATCGTTTTCATTTACATCAACCTCTACTTCCATGTTGTCCAAGTTTGCAACACGCATAATCTCTGTACCTGTCATTTGTTGTGTGCCCAATACCCGCTCACCCAACTCTACTGCAAGCGAAGATATTGTGCCGTTTGCGGGTGCATAAATTATGGTACGCCCAAGATTATCCTTGGCCTCATTTACGGTAGCCGCGGCACTTTGCACATTATAAAAAGCAGATTGTTTGCTGGCTTTAGCTACTTCAAATGTTGCAACGGCCTTTTCCCAATCTGATTTTGAAATTATCCCTTTTTCAAATAAAGTTTTGTTGCGGTCATAACTGGTTTTGGCTTCGCTAAATTGTGCTTCGGCTTGTGTTAGCCCTGCTTTTGTGCCAGAAAGATTAGACACTGTTCTATTGAGGCCAGAGGTGTATAAATCTGGGTTTATTTTGATCAGCAAATCTCCTTTTCTTACCACCTGCCCTTCTATTACTGGCAGTGCGATGATTTCGCCAGAAACCATCGACGATATTTTTATCTCGGTTTCGGGCTGAATCTTGCCTGTTGCAGAAACTGTTTCGATAATGGTCATTGTATTTGCAGTTGCAATTTCAATTTCTATACCTGTATTTTGATTACCAATATAGCCCGCTTTGGACAAGCCCAAAAGCAATCCAATGGTGATAACTACTATTCCTAATGAGATGTAAATTGTTTTTTTTGACATGATTTTAATTTTGATTGATTGGAATTCCAAAATAGAATTCGATAATTTTTATTCTAAATACGGCATCATATTTGGTTCGCAAAACCTCGGATTCGGCAGTGGCAAATAGTGTTTGTGACTGGTTCAAATCGAACGAATTTAGCATTCCTACAGCAAATTTTTCTTTGGCATATAAGTAGGCTTCGGTACGAGCTTCTAAAGTAGAAATAGCTGATTCATAAGTTTTTATGGCTCCATTTGCGTCAGAAAATGCTGTATATATATTGCGTTCCAAATCTGTTTCTTGTTGGTTCAAAGCCATTGTGCTTCGGGCAATGTTGATTTTGTTTCGTTCCACAATGTTCTTTGTTGCAAAGCCGTTAAATATTGGTATGTTAAGTTGCATTCCAAAAGAATGCCCTTTATTATTACTAAATTGATCAAAAAGGGGTGCAGGACCACTCAAAATTGGTTTCCCAAAAGCGTCCAACCCAACAATCCTGTCAGAATATGATGCGCGTGTGCTAAAACTATAAAAACCTTGCAAGCTTGGTTTCAAAGCTCCTTTGGCAATTAGTAACTCTTTTTGTGCGATATCAAGGTTTGTTTTGGAAATCATAATTTCGGCACGTTGGGATTTTGCTTTTTCAAAAATCGTAGCCGGGCTTTGAATTAGCACAGCACTCGATTTGATATCTGAATTGATATCCTCTATATCAAAATTTTGATAATCAGAAAGTTGAAGCAATTGTGCCAAACTTAATTTTGAGATAAATAAAGCATTTTCAGCCATTATTACTTGTTGCTTGTTTGACGCCAAAGTTGCTTTTATGTCCAATAAATCGCCGCGGGGCAACGTGCCTATAGCTACTAATTCTTGTGTACGTTGCAATTGTTTCTCATTATTTTGTTGTTGTTGCTGTCTTACTTTTAGGTTTTCTTTGTTGAAAAGAATTTGCAAATAAGCATTAGCCACATTGAGCGAAACATCATCTTTGATTTTGGTACTTTTATATTGTGCGGCTATGAGCGTCAAATGAGCAACTCTAAGCCTATTTTGATTTTGCAAACCATTATAAATAACAATATTAGAATTGATACCAGCCGAAGTAAATTGTGTCGTTTGGTTTTCTAACAATCCTGTAGTAATATTTTGGTTCAAACCAATGTTCCAAGAGTGCGATGTATTTGCATTCAAGCTTGGATAAAAATTTCCTTTGGCCGCCTTTTGGTCAATCAACGCAGATTGTTCTTCAAGTTTTGCTTGCAAAATACTAATATTGTGCTCGATAGCATAATTTACACAATCGCTAATAGTCCATTTTTTGGTTTGAGCATCTGCAAAACAAACCGTAAACATGACGATTATAATAAAAAAAATGATTTTTGAATTATTCCTACGATTCATAACAATAAAAATTAATGAGGCAAATTTACCTATTTTTGTTGGTTTTATATCAAAAAAACTACTCAAATATGTAGCATCCGATTGGTTTTTGTTACAAAAAAATGAATTAAATTTGCACATTATATTTCAAATTACATTTTATGTTCAAATTTATTATTTGTTTTGGCCTCTTGATTATCTTTTTTAATTTTTCGGCTTGCTCTAGTGTACAAAAAATCGAGGCTTTAAAACCAGAGCCTGATGACGCCAAACCATTATTGTATGAAAATAAAAGCTCGTTTGTTGGTATGCCCATTTCGATAAAATTACAAGACGTTGAAAATCAAACCAACAAACTACTTACGGGCTTGATTTATGAAGATAATAAAATCGAGGATGACAATCTTACAGTCAAAATTTGGAAATTGAGTTCTATTACTTTAGATGATATTGGAGGTAAAATAAAAATCGTATTGCCACTAAAAGTTCAAATAAATTATCGCTATGGTATAGACAAATTGGGCGTTGCGCTATATGACACGCGCGAAATCAACCTAAATGGAAATCTAAATTTGAAAAGCGAAGTAACACTTTCCAACTGGAAAATGAATACCAAAACAGAGTTTGTTTCATTAGATTGGAACGAAAGTCCAAGTATAACTATAGCCGGAAAAAACATACCAATTACTTATTTGATTAATCCTGCACTAAAATTATTTAGATCAAAAATCGAAAAAAATATTGATGATGCTATCAAATCAGCAATGGATTTTAAACCAAATGTAATGCAAGCTCTTCAAAAAATAAGTGCCCCATTATTGCTCAATCCAGAATATGAAACTTGGTTGCGGATCGTGCCAAACGAGTTGTTTTCGACAAAAGCGGTGCTCAAAAATAAGAATATCAATTTGTTGATGGCTCTAAAATGCAATTTGGAAAGTATTGTAGGGCAAAAACCAGAAAGCAAATTTGATGCAGACAAAATAGTGTTGCAAACGGCAGACAAAATTCAAGAAAAAATAGACGCCAATATTGTTGCCGTTTCTACCTACAAAGATGCTTCGAACATTATGACCAAGAATTTTGGAGGACAAATTTTTGAAAATGGTAACAAGAAAGTAACCGTGCAAAATGTAAATATTTGGCACAAAAACGGCAAAATGGTGATTGCATTATCGCTTTTGGGAAGCATCAACGGAACGGTGTATTTGACTGGTTTTCCTCAATATAATAGTGTTTCTAAAGAAATTTATTTTGATAAGCTCGATTATGTCTTAGACACAAAAAGCAAATTGCTTCGCACTGCTAATTGGCTGGCTTCGGGATTGATTTTGAAAAAAATACAAGAAAATTGTCGTTATTCTTTGGTTCAAAATTTAGAAGATGGCAAACAAAATATGCTACGATATTTGAAAAATTATTCGCCAACGGGAGGCGTTTTTGTAAACGGGACTTTAGAAAACATCACGTTTCAAAAAATAGAATTAACCAACAAAGCCATAATAGCTTTTTTGAATGTTTCGGGTACAATTCGAGTGGCAGTAGATGGATTGTAAAAATAACCGCCTTAATGGGCTATTTTTTTTGAATTATTTTTCTTTTTATCCTATAAATTATAGATTGTAGTACAGATAATATAATGCTGAAAACAAAAGCTGTAAAATAGGAATGAACGGCAAAGCCATCTACAATTTTGGTGCAAATTACAATCAATATGGCATTGATGATGAGTAAAAACAACCCAAGTGTGATAATGGAAATAGGGAGTGTGAGCAACACAAAAATTGGTTTTACAAATAAATGGAGAATGCCCAAAACAATAGCAACCCAAATTGAAGTTGCAAAATCGTGGACTACAACGCCAGGCAAAAATTTTGAAATCAACAAAACCAATATGCTTGTAACCAGTATTTTATAGAATATATTCATTGTGAAATTAATTAAAAAAAGCCATTGTTTCTTCAAAAAAATCTTTAGGATTTTCTGCTTGAATCCAATGTCCTGCATTTGAAATAGTTGTTATTTTTGCTTTCGGAAAATGTGAATTTATATTATCAAAATCAGCATCTTGGATATAATTGGAGTTTTGACCTCTCAAAAACAAGGTTGGTTTTTCAAAAACAGAAAATGCAGTTAAGGCTTTACCGATTTGTTCAATTTGTGTAGTCAATACGGCGAGATTAAATCTAAAATCCAATTGAACAGGTGTTTTCCAGAACAAATTTTTCAATAAAAATTGTCTCGTTCCAAAATCTGTTATATATGGCAAAAGGATTGATTCTACATCGCTTCTACTTGGTTTTACAGAAAAATCTACGGCATTCAAACCATCCAAAATCATTTGATGATGTGGAGCATAATATTTTGGACCAATATCTACTACTACTAATTTTTTTATCAAATGTGGATGTTTGGTAGCCAAAAACTGTGCTACTTTGCCGCCCATAGAATGTCCTATCAGACAAATATTTGATAGCTGATGGGTCAAACAATAATGCAAAACATCTTCTACCATACAATCATAATCAAATATTTCAGAATGAAAACTTCGCCCGTGATTGCGCATATCCAGCAAATGAACCTCAAATCCATGCAAAGAATATTGTGCTGCAAGCGATTTCCAATTGTCGCTCATTCCCAAAAAGCCGTGCAAAACAAGTAGGGTTTGATTTGATTTTCCTTCGATTTTTGAAAAAAGGAGTTCTTTCATGTTTGGTACAATTAAGATGCGAAAATACAAAAAACCATCAAAATAATAAAACAAAACCAACACTACTTCGGTTTTAATGTTTTTGATAATGGTGCAAAAAAAATCCCCGATTGCTCGAGGATTTTTTTGTGATGAATCAATTAGAATTTTATTTTTTCTCTTCAATTTTAGCTTTCACTTCTTCAAGAGTTCCTTTTACTTTTGTAACCACTTTTTTTCCGTTTGTTACTGTAGTTACAGTCCCTTCGGCAGCACCATCTTCATTCTTGATGATAACCTCTTTGGTCAATTGCTTTTTGGCACAACAAGCTTTTTCTTCTGTTGGCGCAACAAATTTGCCTTCGGCATCATAATGCGACAAACACATTTCTTTTTGCGCTGGGCTACATTTCAATGAATCGCACATAGCGGCACATTCGTCTTTGGTCATTGTAGCACATTTGCTCATATCGCAGCCACTCATTTCGGCACCTTCTGTACACATAATCATTTCTACTTTGGTACACTTTTCAGTAGCGCCACCGTTTCCTAAAATTGGTGCAATAACCAAACCAATCAAGCAGGTCAATTTGATCAATATATTCATTGATGGCCCAGAAGTATCTTTGAAAGGATCACCAACAGTATCACCCGTAACTGCTGCTTTGTGTGCATCAGAACCTTTGAATGTCATTTCGCCATTGATCATAACTCCAGCTTCAAAAGATTTTTTAGCATTGTCCCAAGCACCACCGGCGTTGTTTTGAAAAACCGCCCAAAGCACACCCGAAACGGTAACTCCCGCCATATAGCCACCTAGCATTTCGGCTACAATAGCATTTGCATTAGCATCGTACATATAAACTAATTTACCCAAAAGTACAATAGCAATCGGGAAACCAATGGTCATAATTCCTGGCAACATCATTTCGCGCAAAGCGGCTTTTGTAGAAATATCAACACATTTTGCATATTCTGGTTTGCCGGTTCCTTCCATAATTCCTGGAATTTCCTTAAACTGACGACGCACTTCATATACCATATCCATAGCGGCTTTTCCTACAGAATTCATTGCCATAGCAGAGAAAACTACTGGTATCATTCCACCTATAAATAACATGGCCAAAACTGGTGCTTTGAAAATGTTGATTCCATCAATTCCTGTAAAAGTTACATACGCTGCAAATAATGCCAATGATGTTAATGCTGCTGAAGCAATTGCAAAACCTTTTCCGGTTGCAGCCGTTGTGTTTCCAACAGAATCCAAAATATCTGTACGAGTACGAACTTCTTTTGGCAATTCGCTCATTTCTGCAATTCCACCAGCATTATCAGATATTGGTCCAAAAGCGTCGATTGCCAATTGCATTGCCGTTGTAGCCATCATTGCCGATGCAGCCAAAGCAACACCATAAAATCCTGCTAAAGCATACGTTGACCAGATTGCTGCTGCAAATAATAAAACGGTTGGGAAAGTAGAAATCATTCCTGTTGCCAAACCAGCAATTACGTTGGTTCCTGCGCCAGTTGATGATTTTTGAACTATTGCTAAAACTGGTGTTGTACCCAAACCTGTATAGTATTCGGTTACTGATGAAATAGCTCCACCAACAAACAATCCAATTAAAGAGGCATAGAAAACCCTCATTGACGAAATATCTTGTAAACCTTCTCCAAAGAATGTCATTTTCATAGTTTCTGGCAACATATATTGTACTAAGAAATAACAAGAAATAGCGGTTAGTACAATAGAAACCCAGTTACCGATATTCAATGCCAATTGAACTTGTTTCTCTTTGGCATTATCGTTTGAAATTTTTACTAACATTGTACCTATAATAGAGAATAGAATTCCAAAACCAGCTATTGCCATTGGCAACAAGATTGGACCAATACCGCCAAAAGCATCTTCGATTTTTCCGCCCATATCTTTGATAACATAGTTTCCTAGCACCATTGCGGCAAGAACTGTAGCTACATAAGAACCAAATAAATCGGCACCCATCCCTGCAACGTCACCCACATTGTCACCCACGTTATCTGCTATAGTAGCTGGATTACGAGGATCATCCTCTGGAATTCCAGCTTCCACTTTTCCTACTAAATCTGCTCCAACATCGGCTGCTTTGGTATAGATTCCGCCACCAACTCGGGCAAACAAAGCGATAGATTCAGCTCCGAGAGAGAATCCTGCTAATGTTTCAAGAACCATGGTCATATCTTCGGTAGATGTCCAAACACCGCCCATAAATTTGTTGTATAATAGTATGAAAAAACCTGTCAAACCAAGCACGGCAAGTCCTGCCACGCCCAATCCCATAACGGTTCCACCACCAAAAGATACTTTCAAGGCTTGTGGCAAAGAAGTTCTTGCGGCTTGTGTGGTTCTAACATTTGTTTTTGTTGCTATTTTCATCCCCATATTTCCTGCTAAAGCTGAAAAGAAGGCTCCGAAAATAAATGCAATTACGATGAGCCAGTGTGTTGTTGCATTTGGCAACAAGGTCAAACCGAACAAAACGACACTCGCAATGACAACGAATATGGCTAATAAGCGGTATTCAGCTTTTAGAAAAGCCAAAGCTCCTTCATAAATATAATCCGAAATTTCTTTCATTTTACCGTCTCCAGCGTCTTGTTTTAAGACCCAGTTTCGTTTGATTGCCATATACAGCAATCCAATAATTGCCATTAAAATTGGCACATAAATCATTATTGTGTTCATAAATTTAATTTTTGTTAAAATTTTATCGGTTGCAAAAGTAATAAATTTTTAAGAACTTGAACAAGTTATGTTTAAAATCTATATGGTATTTGTTTTTTTATACTTTTTTCAACAAATTTTTGGGTGTTTTAAATATAATTAGTAGTTTTGAATTTTAATTTTTAACCTACTTTTTATGAAAAGATTTTTCTTCACTACATCAAAACCAATCCAAAAAGACTTTGGTTTGTTACTGATTCGTGTTATTTTGGGTGTATTAATGGCTTTTTATGGCTATGAAAAATGGAGTCATTTTGAAACTATGGCGGCTTCAGATTTTTGGTCAAAAAATGTTAATTTTTTAGGAATGACGGGCAAAATTCCGCTGATGCTCACCATTTTTGCAGAGTTGTTTTGTAGTATTTTACTTATTTTAGGATTGTTTTATAGATTTAGTTTAGCGGTCTTAATGTTTTGCATGGGTTATATATTTATGGTTGTATTTCCGCTTTCAATTGTAAGTTTGGGTGATAACGGCTATGAGATTAACCACGCTTTTCTGTATTTTATCCTGTATTTAGCCTTGTTTTTGACTGGTTCAGGCAGGTATAGTTTTGACCATCGCTTTTTTTCAAAAAATAAATCTTAATTTTCTTTTAAAATTCTTGGTTTCTTTTTCAAAGTTGTTTGTATAAATATATAGTTATAGCCTCATTATAGCAATATATTTATACCTATCTTGAATGTAAAAATTAGAAATATTTTGATTTTTAAAATCAAATCCTAGAATTAGAATTTCAGTTTTCTTCGAGTTTTGAAAAGTATGAAGGTCTAAATTCGCCCCGATGTAGCGGTATCCTTTTTGGATTTTCTTTTTCAGAAAATCCAAAAAGATATAGCGTGCAGCGGGACAACTGTTGTGCAAATTGAGGAGGTGTGCGCCAAAAAAAAATAAATATTTAGTGGTTTAGGCTGATTTTGAATCCTATTTTTTGGAGGTCTTTCCAAAAATCGGGATACGATTTGGAAACTACGCCTGCATCTTGGATTTCGAGTGGTGTTTTGAGGGCTAATGGGGCAAATGCCATGGCCATTCGGTGGTCGTTATAGGTTGATATTGAGATGTTTGCGTTTATGCTGTCGGCTGGCATGAGCTGCAAACTGTCGTGTGTTATGCTGATGGTGGCACCCAGTTTGGCAAGTTCGGTTTGCAGGGCTTCGAGGCGGTCTGTTTCTTTGATTTTGAGGGTGTGCAAACCCGTGAGCTGACAGCCAATTTGGAGTCCAAAGCAAGTCACTGCAAGGGTTTGTGCGATGTCTGGCGATTGTGTTCCGTCCCAAATAAAGCCTTCGGGGGCAATGCTGTGCAGCTGGGTTTTGGTAAGTATGATGTGGTGCTTTTCAAATTGTGTGGTCACACCAAACGCTTCATATAAAGCTGCTAATGTGCTGTCTCCCTGCAAACTATGTTTTTTGTAACTCGAAAGTTCGAGCTGCGACCCGATTGGCGAAAGTGCCATGATGGCATAAAAATAGGAGGCCGATGACCAGTCACTTTCTACAACAATGGGTTTGATATTTGATATATTTTGACAAAAAGGCAGGTCGATTTGGTTGTTTTCAAATTGGGTTTGAATGCCAATTTGAGCAAGCAATTCCAATGTCATTTTGATATATGGCGCGGAGGTAACACTACCTACAAGTTTGATTTTCAGACCATTATTGAGTTTTGGTGCAATCAACAAAAGTGCTGATATGTATTGTGAACTGATGTTGGCATCGAGTGAAACTTGATTGTTTTGAAGTTTTTTTCCGTTTATTTTTAAGGGCGGAAATCCGTGGTTTTCAAGATATTGAATATCCGCTCCGAGCTGAAGTAGGGCATCGACCAATATTTTTATAGGGCGTTGTTTCATACGTTCAGAACCTGTAAGAATCACTGTTTTGTTTTCGACTGTGGCAAAGTAGGCGGTCAAAAAGCGCATAGCCGTTCCGGCATGATGGATGTCGATGGTTTCATTTTGGGTGGTTAATGCGGCGGTCATTACGATTGAGTCGTCTGAGGTTGAGGTGTTTTGCAATATCAAATCGGGATATATGGCTTGCAGAAGTAGCAATCGGTTTGTTTCGGATTTGCTGCCACTGATTTTGATTTTTGACTTCGATATCACAGGTAATTGGTCCCGCCAAAGCCAAAAAAATAACCG
>JANNBA010000058.1:0-2554 GCA_031384845.1 Bacteroidota bacterium | reverse complement strand
GGTTGAACGGAACTGATTGCAAGTTTGTCAACTAATCGTGTTATTGAAAACCCAAAAAGTCTAAAATCGCCCCGATGCAGCGGCATCCTTTTTGGATTTTCTTTTTCAGAAAATCCAAAAAGATATAGCGTGCAGCGGGACAGTTGGTGTAATGATTAAGAGAGGTGTGCGCCAAAAAAAATCATGCGATAATATCTAATTTGGCAAAGCGCAAAAGTAGTTTTTGGCTGATGAATTGCTAAAGAATTGATCATTTGGGGCAGGGTAAAAACGAGATGGAAGTAGATCCGTAAATGTGTATTGCATTTGTGTAATTTAATACTATGAAGAGCCGTGTGAAGGGAGTCTTTCAAGCACGGTTCTGTGAGAACGTGAGGGTGAGAATCCCTTGCGTGACTCGATTAACTGTTATTTTTTAGAAAACGAAACAGAAAAAAACTACAATTTTCTTTGAAAGTTACCTAAATTTGGTAACTTTGCAAAAATTAAAAAATATGGGACGAAATACATCAGTTTCTTTAGGTAATTATTTTGGGTAATGTACTGAAAAATAGTTGGTGGTTTTTAAAAAAATAAGTTGTATTATTCGCTTGTTAATCAGAAGAGTAAATATGCTCTGGTGGAGACCAACATACTAGCAATATGATTAATGCAATAAGGTAAGGTAGGCAGTTCAATTTGGACTGCCTATTTCATTTTACCTGTTTGCCTTATGGCTAAGAAAAACTCACTTCTGATTGGTTAAATAGATGTACCACTTGATGAAATTTATTCTGTTTTTAGTTGTCAATCCACGATGGATATCTAGATGATTTTTCAGATGACTAAAGTACCCTTCAATACCATTTGTAGTTTTGGGAATGTTTTCGTTTTTTAGATAATGGAACATATTAGGCAAAGCACTTTTTATTGTTGAATAAGAGCGTCGAAGAAGCTTATGCGTGTACCAATATCTATCTGTTTGTTCATTGATTGTTTTTTCATTGATATAGGATTTATGGTTCTCATACCAATTGCTAAACTCTTGAATCCAAAATATTTTATCGTTTTGAGTTTGAATTTTTAAAAGTTTTAAAACGATACTTCTGAGTTCTTGACCAGCGATATGTTTTGGATACCGAGTCAACCACAACAAGCACATTCTTTGAATATGAACCAAACAACGTTGCACCTTTACCTCTGGAATTGCGTTTTTTATTGCCTTTAAAATACTTTTATGACCATCAGTTGTGATGCTTTCAATTTGAATACCCAACTTAATGAGGTTTTCTAAATCTTCTTTCATTTCTTGGTAATCTTCGCTATCGGTAAATCGAATAAGTTGCGTATAACCATCTAAATTATCTTGATAACATATCAAACAAAATTTTTCAAAATAAGTAGCATCCATCCTTAAATTGACATTACTCCGTTTTACGATTTTTACTTTGGGAGCTTGTTCTAAAATGGTATAAAAAGTACGCTGCAAAGTGTCTTTTGAATAGCCACTATCTCGAATAAGAGTTTTATAAGTTTGGCGTTCAATAACCCATTTTTTAAACCAAATAAATCGATTTTTTAACCGTTGTTCGGGTCTGTTATCTGTGAATAACAATCCGCAATTTTTACATTTAAATCGTTGTTTGTTGCTTTGTTTTCCCCAGCGAATAACATCGAAGCTTTTACAACCCCAACATCGCTTTTTTTTAATGATTTTTCCATATTAAAAAAGTTTGATGAAACGAATTTCATCAAACTTTCTCTAACATCAATGATAATAATGCGTGACAGACTTTTTACCAACTATTTTTCAGTATTATGCCTTATTTTGAGAGTTTTGTTGACAACAGAGTTTCAGAAGGTAGATTCAAAAATGCAAGTGAAGTCATTCGCGCAGGTTTACGTTTATTAGAAAGTGAAGAAAATAAAGTAATTATTCTGAAAAATGCAATTAAAGACGGAATAGAAAGTGGAATCGCTGAAAATTTTAATCCGAAAAAACATCTTGAATCATTAAAAGCTGAAAAAAGAAATGTATAGATATTTTCTATCTAATAAAGCCGTTGATGATTTATCGAAAATTTGGGATTATACTTATGAAGTTTGGTCTGAAAATCAAGCAGACAAATATTATTATGAATTGTTGCAAGATTGCCAAGAATTATCCGAAAATCAGAATTTAGGAAGGAATTATATAGAAATTGATATAGGAATTTATGGTTATAAATCTGGACAACACATAATATTTTACAGAAAGCTAAATGAATTGGAAATTGAAATAGTACGTTTTTTACATTCAAGAATGGATTTGAAAAACAGAATCTAAGAATAAAACAACAGTTATCAGCTAGAGTTTCGTTGGGCTTGAAAAGCCAACAATGAATTGCAATCATCGAATACCGATAAAAATATAGTCTATGAGATAAACTCCGGTTGAACGGAACCGGCATGTTTGCAACATTCTAAGGGTTATCGTAAAGTAATTGAGGCGTTGTAATTGGTGTTTTGTCCTTAGTATTATTAATTACAAATGGGTTTCTATACTTGAAAGCACACATTTTTTTGAGCTTTGTTA
>JANNBA010000035.1:0-6910 GCA_031384845.1 Bacteroidota bacterium | reverse complement strand
GCTCGTGAATAAGCGCACCCACATCGTTTGAATGTGCTGCCCAATCTACTTTTCCGCCTTCAATTTGAAGTACAAAACCATTTTTGTTAAACTTCATTTTGTTGATGGCAATCCTGCTCATTTCTGCCAATGTTGGAATGGTATTTGACAAATCAGCATCCGCCTGACAATCAAGTTGATAAGGCAAACCGTCTTCATGAAAAACACCTAAAATTGGTTTTGACAAATCAGATTGCAGCATTTGGTCTCTGTTTTTTAGAACTTGATACCCCTTTGTTTCAAATTCGGCAAACATATCTCGTTTGTCCTTTCTTTTATTTGAATCAAAAAATTCCAAACCGCCACCCATCATCACATCAAAATTGATTTCCAAATATTTTTCGGCTATTTCTTCTTGCCCTTTTCTGCTTTTACTGTTTACACAAAAGCCGGATGGCGTAGCATGTGTTATGGGCACAGTGGTCACACAACCCGCCATTTTGCCTGCTCTTTTGAACTTTTGCCAAATTGGCAAATATTCTTCGCCATTGATTCCAACACAAATTGAACCATTATTAACTTTGAAGCCACTCCCCCATGCCGAGCTCGCTGCGGCCGAATCTGTAACTATAGAAGATGCCGATGCGGTTTCCATCAAGGCGCGAGAAACACAATTTTCTTGATACAAACCAAGCCAATTTGACCCAATTCCTGTTTTTCTTTTCAAAAAAAGATCTGTCATGCTCAAAGTGCCAATACTCATACCATCACTGACTAAAAAAATAATGTTTTTGGCTTTTTTATTTTTTATAAAAACTTCAAAATCAATAGTTTTTGCTTTGGTTTCAAAAGGGTTTAGAAGTGTAGCTCCAACTGCTGCAAGTGAGGTGTTTTTGAAAAAATGGCGTCTGTTCATATTCTAATTTTTTACAAATTAAAAACAAAAAAAGAACATATTTTAAATTCTTCATTTTAATTTCAAAAATCAATTTTTTTGTTACTTTTATAGCTTAAAATAAGGACTATGAGTTATTACAAAATCAACAATCTCGAACAGTATTTCAAACATTATAACAAATCAGTTCGCGAACCTCGAAAATTTTGGGGGAAAATAGCGGAAGAAAATTTTTTGTGGTATCAAAGTTGGGATAAAGTTGTTGATTTTGACTTGATTACAGCCGAAGTAAAATGGTTTGAAGGCGCCAAATTAAATATCTCAAAAAACTGTATTGATCGGCATTTGGCAAGACGTGGCAACAAAACAGCTATTATTTTTGAGCCAAACAATCCAACCGAATTGGCGCAGCACATCACCTATAACGAGCTGCATGAACGGGTTTGTAAGATGGCAAATGTGTTGCAAGACCAAGGAATCAAAAAAGGTGATCGTGTTTGTATATATTTGCCGATGATTCCAGAATTGGCAATATCTGTATTGGCTTGTGCTAGAATCGGTGCCATACATTCGGTGGTATTTGCGGGATTTTCGGCAACAGCACTCAACTCAAGAATCATTGATAGTCAATGCAAAATGGTTATCACGGCAGATGGTGGCTATCGTGGCAACAAAACAATCGAACTAAAAAGTATAGTTGATGAGGCACTAAAAACCTGTATTTGTGTCAAAACCGTTTTGGTAGTAAAACGCACAGAAACTCCAATAGAAATCAAATCTGGGCGAGATTATTGGTTAGAACCCCTATTAGAAAATGCTCAAAATCAGCATAATGCCGAGATTATGGATGCAGAAGATCCGCTTTTTATACTTTATACTTCAGGTTCCACTGGCAAACCAAAAGGCATGGTGCACACCACGGCTGGCTATATGGTATATACGGCTTATACGTTCAAAAACGTGTTTCAATATCAAGAAAACGATATTTTTTGGTGCACGGCAGATATTGGCTGGATTACGGGACATTCTTATATTTTGTATGGCCCATTATTGAACGGAGCAACTACGGTGATGTTTGAAGGTATTCCGTCTTATCCAGATTTTAGTAGATTTTGGGAAGTAATTGAAAAACATAAGGTTACGCAATTTTATACGGCACCAACTGCAATAAGATCATTGGCAAAAGAAAGCATCGATTTTGTTCAAAAATATCCTTTGTCGAGCCTCAAAGTGATTGGCACCGTTGGTGAACCCATCAATGAGGAAGCATGGCATTGGTATAATGATCATGTAGGTGGCAAGCGTTGCCCTGTGGTTGATACATGGTGGCAAACTGAAACGGGCGGTATTATGATTGCTCCGATTGCTTTTGTAACACCTACAAAACCTACCTATGCTACTTTGCCACTCCCAGGTATTCAGCCTGTATTGATGGACAAATTTCAAAACGAGATTGAAGGCAATCAAAAAGAGGGAAATTTGTGTATCAAATTTCCTTGGCCTGGTATGGCAAGAACGATTTGGGGCGATCATCAACGATTTGTTGACACCTATTTTTCAAGCTTTCCAGGGAAATATTTTACGGGCGATGGCGCATTGCGAGACGAGGTGGGCTATTATCGCATCACAGGTCGTGTAGATGATATTATTATCGTTTCTGGGCATAATTTGGGTACTGCGCCTATTGAAGATGCCATCAATGAGCATCCTGCAGTTGCAGAAAGTGCGATTGTTGGATTTGACCATCCTATCAAAGGAAATGCGCTTTATGGGTTTGTGATTCTCAAAGAAACTGGCGAAATTAGAAATAAAGAAAATTTGTTTGTAGAAATCAATCAAAACATTTCAGACCATGTTGGTCCGATTGCCAAATTGGATAAAATTCAGTTTGTAAATGGATTGCCAAAAACCCGATCTGGCAAAATTATGCGTCGCATTTTACGAAAAATAGCTCAAAATAGTGATACTGATTTTGGTGACATTTCAACCCTTTTGAATCCAGAAAGTGTAACCGAAATATGGTTAGAAAGAGTTTGAAAATTTATAAAATAGGTAATTTTAATTTTCAAAAACATTTTTTGACGGCATTTCATAAAGTTCTAAATCAAAATAGATGACTGAAGCAATAATATGATCAAATATATCTGCCATAATATATTCGTAATTTTCAAAATCTTTACATTCAGAAAAAGCATAAATTTCTAAAGGAATGCCGTATTGCGTAGGTTGCAGTTGTCTGCAAATCAATATCATATCTTTATTTAAACCAGGATATTGCAACAAATACTGGGTAATATAATTTCTAAACAAACCAATATTGGTAAGATTTCTCCCGTTGATAGGAATCGATTTGTCAATTTTTGAAAGCGCATTAAAACGATCAATTTCTGTATCTTTTTGATGAATATAAGCTTCTATCAGTTGGATTTTTTTTAGTTTTTGCAGTTCTAAATCATCCAAAAATTTGATGCTTTTTGGTTTAATCGTGATATGCCTTTTGATACGACGTCCATCAGAACTTAGCATACCACGCCAGTTTCTAAAGGAATCTGAAATCAAACTATAGGTTGGTATTGTTGTGGTGGTATTGTCAAAATTTCGCACTTTGACGGTTGCCAAATTAATTTCGATTACATCGCCATCAGCACCAAATTTGTCCATCGTAATCCAGTCGCCAATGCGCACCATATCATTCACAGATACTTGAATACTGGCTACAAAACCCAAAATAGTATCCCTGAAAATCAAAATTATCAATGCCGAAATGGCACCAAAAGTTGTAATTAATGTTGCGATAGAAGTATTAAAAAGAAACAAGATAATGGCAATCATCCCAAAAGTCCAAAGCACAATCATAATCACTTGAATATAGCTATCGATGGGTTTATCGCTGTATTCTGGAATGTTTTTTAGGTGATCTCGAAGTGCGTTAAAAACCGTTCGTGTTATCCAAAGGACTAATAAAACTATATAAATTCCGATTAATTTTCCGAAAACTGCTTCCCAATACACAAAGTGAAGTAAGATTATAGGGACAACTTTATACACAAACAGCAAGGGAATCAGATGGGCAATATATTTGGCGGTTTGGTTTGAAACCAACAAATCGTCAAACTTGGTTTTGGTTTTCTTGGCCACTATTGCCATCACGGTTACCAATACAAATCTAAAAATAATATAAATGGAATAAGCCAAAAAACAGAGCAATGCGATATTGAGCACCAAACTGATGTAGGCAGCTATAGTCTCATTAAAATCCCATTTGAGCAGTGTTCTGTTGATCCAACCAAAAATGTATTCGGCTACTTTATGCATAATTTAGATGTTTTTTTTCGATATAGAAAGTTCCAAACGGAACAATTGCTGCCAAAGATATTATAAGGAATTTTTTGAAATTCCAATTTTCATTTATTTTTAGCCAAATAGCCATTATAATATAAGTGATAAACAAAATACCGTGCATCATTCCAAAAATTTTAACAAACACGGGGGTGTCAAACCAATATTTTAGAGGCATTGCAAAAAAAAGCAGCACCAACAATGAAATTCCTTCTGCAAAAGCTACAATTTTAAATATTTTGAGCATTTTTTTTGTTTAAAATTAAAAAACCAACAACCCCTCCAATAAGTGAGGCTGCAAAGATACCTATTTTTGATTGGATAATAAATTCGGGATTTGAAAATGCTAAATTACTAACAAAAAGCGACATTGTAAATCCAATCGATGCCAAAAATCCTACGCCAAAAAGATGGCGGTAGGTCATTTTTTTTGGCAAATTGGCTACTTTTAGCCCAATCAAAACAGAGGAAACACCTACAACGCCTACAAATTTTCCGACAAGTAAACCCAATACAACTCCAATGGCCACGCTGCTTGTAGCTTCATTTGCAATATTATCAGAAAAAGTAACTCCTGCATTTGCAAATGCAAAAACGGGCATCACCACAAAAGTTACAAACGGATGCAAAGCATGTTCCAAACGTTGAAGTGGCGGTACGGCTTGCTTGGTCATCTGCCGAATATTTTCTAACAAATGTAACTGTTGATTGGTTATTGTAGCCTTGTTGTTTTGGTCGGCATTTTTGAATTTTTCCAAAAAAAGTTTCAAATTTTCGATATAGCTATTTTCATTAACTTTTGCATTTGCTGGAATTGTAAAAGCCAACAAAACTGCAGCAATTGTAGCGTGAACGCCAGACATCAAAAAAAACAACCATACGCCACCAACACCAACAATACCATAAAAAAGGGTGTTTCTAACCCCGGCAACATTGGCCAAAAATAGCACCCCTAAAAACAGCAATCCTATCAACAGATTGAGCATCAAAATATGATCTGTATAGCAAATTGCAATTACCAAAACAGCACCCAAATCATCTGCTATCGCCAATGCAGTCAAGAAAATTTTCACAGACGAAGGGATTTTATTACCTAACAAAAATAATACTCCAAGCGCAAAAGCAATGTCGGTTGCCATTGGAATTCCCCAACCAGCATGAGAAGCACCACTTTTATTAAAAAATATATAAATCAATGCAGGAAAAAGCATTCCACCAAAAGCGGCAGCAATAGGTAAAATGGCTTTTCTGGGATTTGACAATTCACCAGCCAAAATTTCACGTTTCAGTTCTAAACCTACAACGAAGAAGAAAATGGCCATCAATCCATCGTTTATCCAATGGTGAATTGACTTGTCAAGATAAAAAACATTATCAAATCCGATTGCGATTTTATGTTCCCAAAAATGATGATATGCTGCTGCCCATGAAGAATTTGCAATAAAAATGGCCAATAATGCAGAAAAAAACAAAAAAAATCCACCGGTTGTCGATTTGCTAATAAACGCGTTCACGGGATTGGTAATCCATTTTTCTACTACAGTTTTTTTTGTCAATTGTTCCATAAGAAATTAATAAACGCAAAATTAGTCAATTTGACGTCATTTTTTCTAAATAAAAACCCATTTTTTTGATAATTAAATCAAAAAAATAAGCCATTATTCTGATTTTTTTATGGCTTTCTCATTCCATATTGTAACCATTTGATCAAAGTCTATAGGGTTTGCTGCTTCTTGTTTGATCAATCTTCCCGAATCAAAAGCGCGTTGCAAAATCGTTTCTATCAAAAAGTCTTCATTGACATCCATCGGATTATAAATTGTTTTTAGACTGATATCAAAAGCCCAAGCGGTAGTATTTGACCAAAAAGCTTTCCAGCCACTTTTATAATTTTTGATCAAATTATAAGTAGAAATTCCCGTTTGACGGCAGATCAGTTTGACCAAAATTTGACCTTGCTTTCGAGATAATTTTTTTAGTTGTGCTTCAAATTCATTTTCTAAATAGTTTTCTACAATTTTAAAATATTTTCGTTTCTCGCGGTTGGTTTCTAAGCTATTCATGCTTTGGTTCAGTGCGGTTAGCCTTTCTGCTGCAATTTTGGCATAAGGATATACTTTAAAAACCCTGTTTCGCAACAATATGAATTCTTTTTTTGCAACAGGATCCCACTTTTGTTTGATAATTACAACTTCCTCTAATTGGATTGGCTCATCAAAGATGGTGTCTTTTTCTTGCAAAATATATCCCATTTTGCTAGTTTCTGTTTCGATTATTTGAGCATTCAAAGTAGTCGAAATCCCTAAAAAAATTAGTAAAAACAAGCTTTTTTTCATGGTTAAAAAATTTGTTGTAAAATTATACAATATATATGCAACTCTGATGCCAATTTTATAAATTAGCAAAAAAAAAATCTATGAGCACAACAAGCATTTTGACTTCCGAATCTTTACTTTTTTTAGAAAAATATTTAAACAACCCCTCGCCTACTGGCTTTGAAGCCGAAGGACAAAAAATTTGGATGCAATATCTACAACCCTATGTAGATACCTTTATTACAGACACTTATGGTACCGCAGTTGGAGTTATTAATCCCGATGCTCCATATAAGGTAGTTATAGAAGGTCATGCAGACGAAATCGCTTGGTATGTCAACTATATTACAGATAACGGTTTGATTTATGTCATTAGAAATGG
>JANNBA010000023.1:0-4149 GCA_031384845.1 Bacteroidota bacterium | reverse complement strand
TATAAATTGGACTATTATTGATAGTCTGAGGTTTGGTGTTCCGCAGAAAAGAGAAAGATGGTATTGCGTTGGTTTCGATAAAGATATAGATTTCAATTTTCCAAAAGGCAAAAAGATTATCCCAAAATTAAGAGATATTATTAGAGAAGAAGATAATAATGACCAAAGTTTAAAAATAACTGATTTTGAAATGTCTAGGATTGATTATCATTTTCAATCAAAAGAAATACGAGTAAAGCACGATAATTCTAAATATGAAGAAAACACAAAAAAAGGAAAACACGGTATTTTTTCATATCAAAAACCCGATGGTTCTTTAAGATTTCACGTTGGTGACCCATCAAAAACACAAATTCAAGAAGCCTTTTATTCGTGTTTAGATACTTACGCTTGTACAATAATTGCAAACAGAGCACCTAAATTATGGGATTTAAAAAGAAAAATATCTGTTAGAGAAGCTGCCAGAATTCAAGGTTTTTCAGATGATTTTGTTTTTCCTGTTTCAAATGCTCAAGCTTATAAACAACTTGGAAATTCTGTAGTTGTTCCAGTTATTAAAGCAGTTGGGGAAAGTATGCTAAAAGCTTATAAAAACAACACAAAAAAATTCAATCTATTTTCTGAAATGGAACTAGAAATAAATAACATCGCCTAAAAGCTAGAGTTTCGTTGGGCTTGAAAAGCCAACAATGAATTGTAATCATCGAATTCCGACAAAAAATATTGTCTATGAGATAAACTCCGGTTGAACGGAACCGTCAATTTTATCACCTCTATGTGGTTATCGTAAAGTTTTGTGGGTATTTCAAAGAGATAATTGTATCTCTTTTTAGGTCCCGATTTTGCAAATTTTTATCGTGTATGCTTGATTCACAAACTTGTAGTATCTTATTTCTCGGGATGTTTTTTTTGTTGTCATATTAGATAAATTTAATTAGATTTGCAAAGTACAAAAATTTGGGTATCACAGCTACCGTAGGTTTAGTCCAACAGGGGTTTTGCAAAAGTGGGGCTTTTGTACTAAATTTGAGCATTGAAATTCTTATGGTCATTTGTGCTAAATTGAACATTTGTACTTCAATTTCCCTACCTTCACCAAGCTGCAAACCATTGTGTGTAATGCCTTCGCGAAACGACGCAAAACGAAAAACGACAAAATTTTCAACTTTTGAGCAAAGTAAAATAGATAAATATTGTAAATTTGCGATATGGACAAAAAATTAAAGCTTACAATACCAAAATTAATAGAAGAAGCACAAATATTTTGTGTTGCTCAATCTAAATTCCAACATAAGGAACTTTTCGGAGTAACTGATGGAAAAGCTGTTGGAACATTAATTGAACAAAAATTTCAATCTCATTTGAAATCAAAATATGATTTAACTGTAGGCTCTTCTGCAAAAGGTATAGACTTGCCATCGGAAGACATACTAACTGATATAAAAGTTACATCCAACAAACAACCGCAATCATCTTGTCCTTTCAGGGATGCTAAACAAAAAATCTTTGGACTTGGCTATAATATTTTGGTTTTTGTTTATGACAAAACTGACAATCCCAAAAGTAAGACTTCAATTTTAAATTTTGTAAATTGTTCATTTGTCTCAAAAGAAAGAACTTCGGATTTTACAACAACAAGTATTCTAAATCAAATGAAAACAGTTGGAGCAAATGAGGCGGACATAGTTGCTTTTCTTGAAGGAATAAAACTACCAGCTGACGAAATAGCTTTAAAACAAATTGCAGAAATCATTTTAAAAACTGAAATACCAATTGGATATTTGACAATTTCTAATGCACTTCAATGGAGATTGCAATATGCAAGAATTAGAGATTTAAAAAATGACATACCAGGAATTGACAAGATAATAAGTTATAATAAACCTGAATAAATGAGAGTATTTGAAGCGAATATTACTCATTTAGTTTCAAACTTTTTAAACGAAAGTTTGAAAGAAATTGTGTCTATTGAAAAAGCTAATCAAAAAATGTATGATACCTTCGGCATCACATATTTTTTTGATAATGAAGATGATTTGCAAACTTTAAAAGAAGTTATTTCTGAAAGCGTAAATATTTTAGAAGAGCCAAACAGAGTTGAATATGGAGATTTTCAAACTAATAAAGATTTAGCAAGTAACGTAACTTTACATCTGGTTTCTAAAAACATTTTGCCAAAAGTTGTAATTGAACCAACTTGTGGGAAAGGAAATTTTATAATTGCTTCATTAAAAAATTTCAAAAGTATTAAAACAATTTTTGGTGTTGAAATTTACAAACCTTATGTTTGGGAAACTAAATTCAATATCATAAATTTTCATCTCGAAAATCCAAAAAGTAATAAACCAGAAATTTCCATTTTACATTGTAATGTTTTTGATTTTGATTTTAAAAAAATTGCAAAACAATTTTATTTAGAAGAAATTTTGATAATTGGAAATCCGCCGTGGGTTACAAATTCGATGTTAGGAAGTTTAAATTCTATGAATTTACCAAGAAAAAACAACTTCAAAAATCATAGCGGCTTAGATGCAATGACGGGAAAAGGAAATTTTGATATTGCTGAATTTATTACAATGTCATTAATTGAAACTTTTCAAAACAGCAATGGAAATTTACTGCTTTTAGTTAAAAATTCTGTTATTAAAAATATTGTTTTTGACCAAAACAAACGAAATTTTAAAATCGGAACAATTGAAAAACATTCTATTGATTGTAAAAAAGAATTTAATGTTTCTGTTGAAGCCTCATTATTCTATTGTAAATTAAATTCAGTTCCTGAATTAAGTTGTAAAGAATTTAATTTTTATCATAATCAAAATTATGTACAAAATTTTGGTTGGTTAGAAAATAAATTTGTTTCCAATATTGATACATACAACTATACCAAAGAAATTGATGGAGAAAGTCCATTTGTTTGGCGACAAGGTTTGAAACACGATTGCTCGTCTATTATGGAATTGGATAAGGTAAACGGGCATTATGTGAATGGATTAAATGAAGAAATTAAGTTAGAAAGTGATTTAGTTTATGGTATTCTAAAAAGTTCCGACTTGAAGAATACAGTTATAAATCAAACCAGAAAATATACAATTGTAACTCAAAGAAAAGTAGGTCAAGACACAAAATATATAAAATCAGAATTTCCAAAAACATACGGATATTTGATAGACCATTTATCAAATTTTGACGCTAGAAAATCAAGTATTTATAACAATAAACCATCATTTTCTATTTTTGGAATTGGAGATTATTCATTCAAGCCTTATAAAGTTGCCATTTCAGGACTTTATAAAACATTACATTTTACATTAGTTTTGCCACAAAATGAAAAACCAGTAATGCTTGATGACACTTGCTATTTAATAGGTTTTGACAAAATAGAATTTGCAGTTTATTCATTAATTCTTTTAAACTCAAAAACTGCAATGCAGTTTTTGAAATCAATAACTTTTGCAGATGCAAAAAGAACATTTACAAAAGATGTATTAATGAGAATTGACCTTTTAGAATTGGCGAAAAATATGGATTTAAAAGAAATTGATATTGAACTTAAAAAACTAAATGAACTATATAATTTGAAGCTCAACTTGAACTTATGGGAAGATTTTACAAACCTAATGCGACCAGCAAATAGTGGACAATTGGAAATGTTTGCGTAAAAAAAAATTGGCACTACACACAAAAGCCAGCCTTTCTTTGGGCTTGAAAAGCCAACAATGAATCGCAATCATCGAAAATCGATAAAATAAAACCCATGAGATAAACTCCAGTTAATCCGAACCGAGATTTGCAAAAATTAGAGTTTTGAGCTTGAATTTATACATTGTTTTGTAGTTTTGTATTCAGTGATTTACTGAAGTTCAGGCTAACAAAATTCCCAACTTCTAGAAGACATCAGATATTGTGCGTAATATTTGAAAAAATCTATGCAAAATTGAAACTTGAAAAAATTATTGTATTTTTGCATTGAAATAGCATATTATGGTAATCGCAAATCCGATTTATGATGTAGTTTTCAAAAAAATGATGGAAAATGATAAAGTTGCAAAATTTTTCATTGGAACATTATTAGAGCAAACTATTGAAACTGTTGAAGTAAAACCACAAGAATTTACTTATACAGATGAATTGGCTGGGCTTGCAGTT
>JANNBA010000211.1:0-2344 GCA_031384845.1 Bacteroidota bacterium | reverse complement strand
GCCTCCTGTGAGGGCTGCGCCTGCGCCTCCGGCAATTGTGCCAAAAACAATCATGCTTGCACCGCTTGTACCTCCAATGCCTGCAAAACCAGTGCCCTTGGTGCTTATTCTGGAGTTATCTGGACCTTCGGTGGTGTTTGTACCACCTGCCCACAAACTGCTTGCCATACTGCTTATTGATCCTGCGGCAAAGCCATTCCAAAAATTGCCGCCTCAACCGTGAACGTCCTGATACATGAATCTTTTCTGTTCCTAATTTCGGTTATGATGATTAGGATATTGCAAATATAAACAAAAAACTACAGCTTGTTTATATAAAAAAACAGGCGGTTGCCTGTTTTTTTATATCATTTAATGTTCTCAATTTTTTCACTTTGTCTGTCTTTAAAAATTTTTTCTCTATTTTTATTGGCTACAAAAACAAAACTTAAAGCCAAGAAAATTATAAATCCAATAATTGCATAACTTCCTTTTTTATCGCTCTTAAAATTATAGTTTAAAAAATTTCTGTCTTTAATGAATAACCAATAGTTTAATAAACCTATTACTACTATAAATACTGCAATTGAAAATTTATTTGGCAATAACTGATTAACTATCTTGAAAAAATAAAAATCTATATATGTTAATATATTATAAAAGACAAAATAAATAATTAATGTACTGGCAGTTACTGTAAAATAAAGAGATAATCCTGCATCCTCTTTTCTAACTCGATGATAATAATCATAAAGTCTAAATAATAAATAATTAAATTGTTTCATTTTTATTCAGGTTTTGTAAATAATGTTTTGTTTGAGGAGTATTCGTAAATTGCTTTACTTGCGAAATAACCTAATGAAACTGGCGCAAGAGCTGGACAAATCATAGGGGCTAGTGCAAAAACTGTATCTACACTAAATTCAGACCAAGACATTTCTCCATTGTACACTTGATTCGCTTCGAGAGCAACTCCTATTCCTCCCAAAGTATTTCCTGCAACTTTTAAGAATTTTGATGCGGATGCCAATTTAGGTGCACCACCTCTAAGCCAATTGCCAACACTCGAATTATGTGCTATATCGGCAACCGCAAAAACATTACCCTCAACTTCTATGATTTTTGAAAGACTCGGAGTCACCGTTTCTACCCTTACACTTTTTTTCGGTTTGGGTTTTGAATCCCCTTGATGCAACGAGTGATTCAGTCCACTAACTAAAAAACCTTAATATTTAACCGTCATACGTTATCCCATTCTTAAATTTATTTTTTTTGTATATATCCATTTTTGCTTCATTTTTCTAAAAAAATACCGGTCTTTAGTCATTCCAATTCCAAGTGATTTTTTAACATCTACTGTTATCGTCGAATCATTAATAGCAAAATTAGAAATTACCACAAATATATTACCTTCATCAACTCTATTTTTTACTAAATGTACTTCATAATCAGACTTCAATTTACTTAACACATCCTTTTTCAAATTAAACGACAAATATTTATGATTTATATGACCTTCTATTGAATCTACAGAAACGATGTTTTTGAGATGCACAGTTGGTTTATTTATTATAATATCGTTAAATTTTTCTGGGCGTGGCACACCGCGCATATCAAACATATTTAAGGAATCTAATAATATGTTAATATTACATTGCACAAAGTGACTGCCGTAATTGTCATTATTTCTAAATTGATTACAAGAACAAAAAAAAAGTAATAATATTGCAGTGAAGACTATCTTACCAACCACTCCTTTTAACATAATTATCAACTGTTGAACTTCCATTAATCTGCCCGAAAGCCGCTGTTTCAAAAAATTGCCCTGCCTCATAACGACCAATCATATTAGATAATCCATTAATAAATCTACCTTGATGAACAAACTCATGCATAATTGTAACACCCGCTAAAAATTCTGTACCAAATAAACTTGTGCGACTTCCACCCGATCCCACGTAACCTCCTTTATCTAAACTTGTTGCTAGATATTTGTCTATATATACATGTTTAGAATCATTCTCACGAAACTCACCATAATCGGAAAGGATATCGACTTTAACTGTTTGTATTAAATTACGCAAAGTAAAAATTTTTAATGCTTGTGATCTTGAATAACCACTATTACTGGTAAATGATTTCATTGCATCTTGATTATTTTTGAGATAAGTTCTTATTTTTGACATAGATTTTATTAATCCAGGAAAATTCTTTTCAATCTCACTTTTTACTTGTTGTTGGTGTGCATTATGATTCAGCCCACTCACAATCAATCCTGTCGCTGCGCCTTGCCAAAAGTTGCCTCCTGTGAGGGCTGCGCCTGCGCCTCCGGCAATTGTGCCAAAAACAATCATGCTTGCACCGC
>JANNBA010000206.1:0-2240 GCA_031384845.1 Bacteroidota bacterium | reverse complement strand
TTTTCTTAATTCAATTTTCCCATTGTCCAAAGTTATTATTATCAAACTACCGTCAGTATTCAAGTTAGCATCGCTAACTCCACTTGTAGTTAAAGTTCGTATTAATGAACCGTTGTCTTTTCTTAACTCTAATTTACCTTTTGCTAATTTTAAAATATTCATATTTAAAGTTTTTATGTGATTTATGTTTTACAAAAATGAATAAAAAAATCATGTAAAAAATTGCCCAATTTTGCCCAAAATACAAAATAATTCTCTACAATAATATATATTTGCGATATGAATAAAAGTTTAAAAGAGGAATTTGAAAAAGAATATTACATCGAAATTTCTACAACCAAAGGAATAGAATACTTGGCACCCAAAATTGGTGTTTCAAAAAACACATTGCGCCGTTTTCTTGGGAAAATTAAAAGCAAAAACCAATTAAGTAGTGCTTCTCTTAATTTCATAGCAAATTTTATTGGTTATAACGATTATAAAACATTTACCGAACAAGACGAAAAAACCGAATCTACATTTGATTTTACGGCAATAAAAATATTCTATGATTCAATAAAAAACAAAGGAGTAAAAATAAATGAAGATAGATTTCAAGATGTTAATTATCAATTTGCAAAGAAAATTATTGAAAATCCTCATACCTTAAATTTATTCTTTACTCATTTTCACAACAATATCGAAGCATTAGAATACATTTTGGGTTGGCATCCATCCTATGGCAAAATAGTCAAAAATGATTATCAAAACATTCTTATTCAATTTTCAAACAAAACTCAAATATCGCATATAAAAGTGTTTGCAAATTCATTTGTATTTTTCGGAAAATTCATTTCTAATAATTTAGTTACTGCAGATTATGATTTGATTAAAAAAGCAGAAAAAGAAATGATTAAAATGCGAAAAGAATATGATTTTTTTTGGGCATTTCCAGAAGTACGATTTGCAATTGCAAAAACACTTTGGCTATATCATACAAAAGATGCTGATTTGGAAAAATATATCAATCAAACTATAACTTTTATTGCAAAAAAAGAAACAAGCATACAATCAAAAATGATTTTCGATTTCTATTATGCCGATTCATTAAACTTAATAGGAAAGTTTGAAGATGCAAATATTTTACAATCCAAACATAAAGATATTAATTCAATTATTAACGATAATTACTATCATTCCAATGTTCAAATACCATTCTTCAAAGTCAGTAAAGCAATAAGTTGTTTCAAAATCGGCAAATTTAAAGAAGCCAAAAAAGAATATCAGGAATTAAAAAATATAGATTTTGCCAATTTATCTTTTGATATTAAAGATTATATTGAATTACAATTTTCACAACTTACTGATTTAATGCAACCTAAAAACATTTTGTGTAAAACAAAAATAGAACATATTAAATCAAAAATAGGTTTCACTTATACCAATAATTTTTTATGATTTCGTTACTTTTCATAATTTTTGGGCATATTGCTTATGGAACCACCAACACATTATGGTACAATCCAAGAAACACCATAGGAACATTGCCTTTGATAATGGTAAGAAGTTTTAGTTGTTTTTTGATATTTTTTGCATCTCATTATATATTACTAAAATTCGAGATAATACCTTCAAAGCAATTCAATAATTGTGATATTACTGCAGCAATCAAAATATGTATTATAAACTATTTCGGCTTGTTTTTTTTCTTACTCTCTTTAAAACATGCTAAAATTACAAACACAATTGGTTTTAGCAAAGTTGGACTGATTTTTGGTGTTTTAATAGGACATTTTGTTTACCATGAGGAAATCAGTATTCTAAAAACAACAAGTTGTGTATTAATCTTTATAGGAATAAGTTTAATCGAAAAATCCATTAACAAAAAAACAGAGCCAATATCAAAAGGTTTGATTTACACTTTTTTATCAAGATTATTTTGGGCAACTGGATTTTTGTTTATTCCATATATCAATAAACTTGGTGTTTTATTGTTTTGTTCCGTTTTAGAAGGAGTTGTTTTCGTGATGAGTCTTATTTTGTATATAATTTCAAAAAAAGAAGCCATTCAAAATGTAAATTCCAAAATAAAAAAAGAAATTATAATATTGATTTTACTTGGATCGATTGGTACTTTTTGTTTGAATTTTGCAATAATCACAACAAAAAGTATTATAATCTTTGCTTTTTTAGGATTAATACACAACTTGTTGTTTTTAGAATACTGATTTCCTCATGGTAAACAAAATGTCCTATTAAAA
>JANNBA010000167.1:0-20083 GCA_031384845.1 Bacteroidota bacterium | reverse complement strand
CCGAGAAGAAATTTCATTTCGATTAATTCTTAATTCAAAAAAAATCGCCTCAAAAATACAAAACTATAAACCATTAGCAGTTTCAAGTTTTGTAGTAAGTATTTGGCAACCACCTCAAATAGTATAACCCTTTTTGTCCAGATAAAAATCTGGATTTAGGAAAGAAAATTGTGAATTTTTCACTAAAAACAGCAAAAGTTAGTTTTGCTGATTTCTAATTTATTATACTATTTCAATGTTAGACAAAATCATACAATTTAGCATCAAGAACAAGTTTATAATACTGTTATTTACTTTGGTTCTAATAGCGTTTGGGAGCTATTCTATAAAACAATTACCGCTGGATGCCTTGCCAGATGTAACAAATAATCAGGTGCAAATTATTACTACTGCACCAACATTGGCTAGCCAAGAGGTTGAGCAATTGATAACCTATCCCTTGGAGCAATCTGTAAAAACGATTCCGAAAGTAATCGAGTTAAGAAGTATATCCCGTTTTGGACTATCGGTTGTGACGGTTGTTTTTGAGGATGATGCAGATATTTACTGGGCGAGAGAACAGATTTTTCAACGATTGCAAGAGGTCAAAGAAGATATACCAGCCTATGCGGGATCGCCAAAATTGGCGCCAATTACCTCTGGTTTGGGCGAAATTTATCAATATGATGTATATGCAAAAAAAGGGTACGAAGACAAGTATGATGCCGTAAGTTTGCGTACAATTCAAGATTGGATTATCATTCCACAACTTCAAGGCATAAAAGGTGTTGCCGAAGTAACCGCTTGGGGCGGAAAGCTAAAACAGTATGAAGTAGCCATTAATCCAAACAAGTTAAATAGTCTGGGGGTAACAATCATAGATGTTTTTGAGGCACTCGAAAAAAACAATCAAAATACTGGCGGAGCTTATATCGAAAAAGACCAATTTGCGTATTTTATACGTGGTGAGGGTATGGCTGGTGGAATTAAAGATATCGAAAATGTGGTTGTTGCCAATAGAAATGGTACACCAATCCTAATTCGCAATGTTGCCGAAGTACGTGAAGGAATCTCTATTCGATATGGTGCATCGACAAAAGATGGCAAAGGTGAGATTGTATCAGGCTTGGCACTTATGCTTAAAGGCGAAAATTCGAGTGCAGTTGTAGAACGCGTAAAAGCAAAAATGGTTCAAATCAACAAAACTTTACCCGAAGGTGTTGTAGCAGAAGCATTTATAGATCGCGGAAAATTGGTTGATTCTGCTATTGGAACAGTTACCAAAAACTTGCTTGAGGGCGCACTAATTGTAATTTTTGTACTGATTTTGTTTCTTGGTAATCTTCGTGCTGGATTAATTGTTGCTTCTGTAATTCCGCTTTCGATGCTTTTTGCAGTTATTTTGATGAATAGTTTTGGCGTAAGTGGAAACTTGATGAGCTTGGGCGCAATCGATTTTGGTATTATAGTCGATGGTGCCGTTATCATAGTTGAAGCTACAATGCACCATCTTCAAAAACTTAAAAGAGATAAAAATCTAACCCAATCTGAGATGGATTTTGAAGTGTTTAAATCGGCTTCGAAAATCAGAAACAGTGCTGCCTTTGGAGAAATAATCATTTTGATTGTGTATTTACCAATATTAGCATTGGTTGGAATCGAAGGAAAAATGTTTCGCCCGATGGCAATGACCGTTGGGTTTGCAGTGATTGGAGCCTTCATTTTATCATTGACCTATGTGCCTATGATGAGTGCGTTGTTTATATCAAAAAACACGAAGCACAAACCTAATTTTAGTGATCGAATGATGCTTTATTTTGAAGGGATTTATGTCCCTTTTTTAGCAAAAATATTGGGATTCAAAAAAGCAGTTTTAGGGCTTACTGCTGCGGTTTTTGTATTTGCTTTTGTTGTTTTTCAAAACATGGGAGGTGAGTTTATACCAACTATAGAAGAGGGCGATTTGGCGATAAACGCAACAATAATGACAGGAAGTTCGCTTTCGCAAATGGTAAAAACGACTACAGAATATGAGAAAATTCTAAAGTCCAAATTTCCAGAAATCAAGACGATTGTTACAAAAATTGGTTCTGGAGAAATTCCAACAGATCCAATGCCAATAGAAAGCGGCGATTTGATTATTGTGCTCAAAGACAAAAAACAATGGAGAGAAGGATTTGATAATTGGGAAGATTTGGCCAATGCCATGAAGGAAGAAATGGAAGCAATTCCTGGTGCCAATATCGAGATTTCGCAGCCTATTCAGATGAGATTCAACGAATTAATGACCGGGAGCAGAAGCGACATAGCGATTAAAATTTTTGGCGACGACTTAGAAATTTTGGATACAAAAGCCTCGGAATTAATGAAAAAAATTAATAAAATTGATGGCGTAGGAGATTTAAAAGCTGATAAAGTTAGTGGTTTGCCGCAAATTACGATAAAATATGATTTCAACAAAATTGCTTTGTATGGTTTGAATATCACTGATATAAACCAGATTATTAGAGCCTCATTTGCCGGAGAAATCGCTGGCAAAATTTATGAAGAAAGCAAACGATTTGACATTGTAGTTCGGATGAACGAAAGTAGCCGAAGCGATATTTCTGATGTTAGTAATTTGTTTATTCCGCTGCCAAACGGGCATCAAATTCCGCTTTCGCAAGTAGCAACAGTAGCCTTTGAGCAAGGCCCTGTTCAAGTTTCTCGTGAGGATGGAAAACGAAGAATTACAGTTGGACTTAATGTTCGTGGTAGGGATATCAAAAGCGTTGTAGAAGAAATTCAAAACAAATTAGATAAAAACTTCAAACTACCGGCAGGATATTATATCACGTATGGAGGTCAATTTGAAAACTTGATCGAGGCTTCAAAAAGACTTACTGTTGCTGTGCCAGTCGCATTAATATTTATTTTTGTTTTGCTGTATTTTACTTTTAATAGCATTCAACAAGCTGGACTGATTTTTACGGCCATTCCATTATCTGCAATTGGAGGTGTTTTTGCGCTTTGGATTCGTGGAATGCCATTTAGTATTTCGGCCGGAATAGGATTTATTGCCCTATTTGGAATTGCAGTTCTAAACGGAATTGTATTAATATCTTATTTCAACCAACTAAAAGAGGAAGGAATGACAGACCCACTTGAACGTATTGTTGAAGGTACAAAAACCAGACTCCGTCCCGTATTAATGACTGCTGCTGTGGCATCCCTAGGGTTTTTGCCAATGGCATTGTCAACAAGTGGTGGTGCCGAAGTACAAAAACCACTAGCAACAGTAGTGATTGGCGGCTTATTATCTGCAACTTTATTAACGCTTATTGTCTTGCCAATACTTTATTTTTTAATTGAAAATAAAAGCAAAAGCTTCAAAAAAATGTCATTGACAAAACTTACTGCTGTGTTTGTAATGATTGGCTCTTTTACATTTGGACAAAGCAATACCACTATTTCTCTTCAAAAAGCAATCGAAATGGCAAAAAACAATAATTTTGATTTGAAAATTGCCAATAAAGAAATTGAGAAACAAACTGTTCTTAAAACGGCGGCTTTTCAGGTGGATCCTTTGCAGCTGCAGTACCAAGGCGGACAATTCAACAGTAATGAGTTTGATCATAGCCTCTCTGTTCAACAATATTTTCCGATGGGCAGTACCACAAGAGCAAACCTGAAACTACAAGAAGAGTTGATAAAATTTGCCGAAACACAAAAAGCACTGTCCGAGTTTGACATTGAAAAAGCTGTTACTATGGCTTATTATCAATATTTGTATGGTGTTTCTATCCAAAAGCTCAACGACGAATTATTAGAAATTTATTCTAAATTTCTTCAAAATGCAGAACTTCGATTCAAAACAGGCGAAAGTGGCAATATAGAAGTTATAAGTGCAAAAGTAAGGGTCAAAGAAATCGCAACAAAAAAAGAACAGTTGGCATTGGAATTGGCAATTTATCAAAAACAATTGCAGTTTTTTGTGCAAACAGATCAGGATATTATGCCAGACACGACGGTATCATTGCAATATCAATCGCTACAAAATGAAGCTGCTGAAATCGCAGAAAAATTATTGAATGACTACTATTTGCAACAAATTTTGGTTTTTCAAAAAGAAGCTGCCACCTTCAAAGCATTGCAAACACCAAAATTTGGCCTGGGCTATTTTGGGCAAACTATTGATTCCAAATTTTTGTTTCAAGGTTTTATGGCAGGGCTTCAAATTCCATTATTTGGAAGTACAAATGCTGCCAAAAGCAAAGTATCACAAATCAGCGTTGAACAAACAAAATTGGAGATGGACAAAGAAAAGTTTGAACTCAAATCGCATTTGCTTCAATTGCAAAATGAACTTTTGAAACAACAGAAAGCGGTATCATATTATCAAAAAGAGGGATTGATTTTTGCAACTCAAATCATTTCAACTGCTCAAAAAAGTTATGCAGGTGGCGATATGAGTTATTGGTCTTACATCAACTTTTTGAACCAAGCAATAGACATTAAAAAACAATATATCGAAGTTGTGAATGCGTATAATCAAACTGCCATTGAGTACCAATATCCTTCTATTTCTAACGTAAAAAATAATTAAAATGAATCATTTGAAGAATTTAAAATACAAAAAAATGCTCTTGCTTTTTGCTATTAGCTTGATATTTTTTTCGGGCTGCGGAGAAAAGAAAATCGACGGAGAAACGCACGAAAGCGAAAAATCTGAAAACGAAGTTACACTAACGGCTTTGCAATTTAAAACCGTTGGTATCGAGACTGGAAATATAGAAAACCGAAACCTCAATTTGGTCATAAAAGCCAATGGAACAACTACGGTGCCACCGCAAAATATGGCAAACATATCTACCTTGATTGGCGGAACGGTAAAAGATATTTTTGTTTTGGAGGGTACTTTTGTAAACAAGGGCAAAATTTTGGCAACTATTCAAAACCTAGAAGTTGTGGCTATGCAGGAAGATTATAACGCAGCCGTTGCAAATATAGAATTCCTACAATTAGAATATGAACGCCAAAAAATATTGAGCGAAGAACATGTAAATCCACTAAAAACGTTTCAGGAGGTAAAGTCAAAATTAGGGGTTGAAAAAGCCAAAGCGCAGGCTGCCAAAAACAAATTACAAACTTTGAGTATGGGAACAAATGGGTCCAACCTGGTTCCTATAATATCACCAATATCTGGGTATGTAGGCAAAATAAGTATTGCAAAAGGGGCTTATGCCGAAATGGGGAAATCGCTTTTTGAGGTGGTAGATAATAGCCAAATGCACTTGGATTTGAATGTGTACGAAAAGGATATGGGCAGTATAAAAATTGGTCAAGAAATTGATTTTGTATTGACAAATCAATCTAATAAATCTGTAAAAGGGAAAATATTTGGAATAAACAAATCGTTTTCAAACGAGAGCAAAACAGTAGCTGTTCATGCCAAAATTGATCCTGAAGATGCAAAAGATTTGATTTCTGGCATGTATGTTTCGGCCAATATTAATATTACAAACGCTACGGTAGCGGCTTTGCCAAAGGAGGCGATTGTAAGAAACGGAGACAAATACTATATATACCAATTAGAAGCTTTGGATGATGAAGAAAAAACAGCGAAAAAAAGTGGGGCTTTGAAAGAAACCCATTTTAAAGCTATAGAAGTGATGCCTGGCACTACAGATTTGGGTTTTACTGAAATTAAATTTTTGGAGCAAATTCCTTCGGGTACAAAAATTGTGATCAAAGGAGCTTACTATTTATTAGCAGCATCTAAAGGCGGTGGAGAACATGAGCATTAATACAATAGGGATTCTAAAGCAAGTATGACCCAAATGTTTCTGTGAAATGTATTTTTTTTTGAAGGAGGGTAGCACTAAATGTAATGACAAAGCTGGTAATTCAATTGCATTTTGGGATAGACATGCTCAGGGTAAAGTGATGCCATTTTGGGAGAAATGAATAGGTTTTCTAGGTTTATGGTTTAATTGATAGGGTTGTTAAAATTTGATAAAACAACATTTTTTGGTTTAGAAAAATTGGTTTCGACTGCTTGCGTGAGGTAGTAGGTGGAGCTCTCCCGCTTTTCGCGGGAAGCGGGAGCCGGATACCGACCCGTAGGGGCACGCCCAAAAAAGAAAATTAATTTATTTTTCGGGTAGATTCACGTTGTCGCAATTCGGTTTTGATGATTGTAGTTTTGTGTGTTGTTTCGTCGTCTTTGTTTTCAAGTTGTGCGATCAAAAGTTGTGCGGCTGCTTGTCCAATTTCGGGGCCGTGTTGGCTAACGGTGGTTAGGCTTGGGGATAGGCGGCGCGACCATACGCCGTCTGCAAAACCAATGATAGAGAGGTTTTTTGGGATTTCGTAACCGTTTTTTAGTCCAAGTTTGATGGCCATAGTGGCGGCGTGTTCGTCGAGTGCAAAAATGCCATCGATTTTGTGATTTTGAAATAATTGTGAGGCTTGTTTGTCAAATTCTACAACAGATTCAGTTACGATAATCAGGTTTTCGTTTGCTATTATTTGGTTATTTTGCAGGGCATCGAGGAATCCTTTTGTACGGAGTTTTCCTACGCTAAGGTTATCTATGGTTGAAAAAAGGGCGATGTTTTTACACCCAATTTGTATCAAATGTTGGGTAGCATTTATGGCAGAATCTAGGTCGTCTGCAATGACTTTGCTACAGTTTACTTCGTCTGAAACGCGGTCAAACATCACTATTGGCGTGCCAGAATTGATGACTTCGGTGAAGTGACTAAACTGGTTTTTCTTTTGGGTTTCTTCAGAAATCGAGAGTATAAAGCCGTCTATAGTGCCGTTTGAAAGCATTTGTAGGGCATTTATTTCCTTGTCGATCGACTCGTTTGAAATGCAGGTGATAAGGTGATAGCCGTTTTGGTCTGCTACTTTTTCGATTCCTGAAAATACTTTTGCGAAGAATGAATTTAGAATGTTTGGTATGATGACGCCGATGGTTTTGGTGCTTCTGTTTTTGAGGTTTAGGGCGGTTATATTTGGTTTGTAATTTTTGAGTTTTGCAAATTCTTTGATTTTAATTTTTGTAGGTTCGCTAATTTCTGGACTGTCATTCAGTGCTTTTGAAACTGTTGAAACAGAGACGTTTAGCGACTTCGCTATCTGTTTTAGGGTTGCTTTTTCTTTCATTTCGTTTGCTTGGTTTGAGTGACTTTAGTGTCGATATGCTGTTTAAGGTATTTTATGTAAATGTACTTTTTTAGATTTTAATTTTGTTATATTTTCTTGAAATTGTTAACAAACGGGTTATTTTTATACAATTTGAGATTTTTATGGCGTTTTTTTGTAATTTTATAAAAAAATTTATGTTTGGTTATCGATTTAGTTTTTTGATGTTTTTGTGTTGTCAGTTGTTGGTTTTTTCGCAGGATAATCAATCAGATTTGCCGTTTTCAAAACCGGATTTGTCATTTCGTGAGGATCAATTTTATATTGGGATTTCGATTTTTAATCGATTGCAAAATACCCCTGTCGGGTTTGTTCAAAACGGTTTTCCGGTTGGGGTTTCGTTAGGGTTTTTGCGAGATATGCCAATAAATAAGAAGCGTACCCTTGCTTTTGCGGCGGGTTTTGGTTTTGCTTACAACAAATTTTATCAAAATATTCGCGTTTTTGATGTAGGCGGAATTACTAATGTTCAAATTGTTGATAATGATAGCTTTAGCCTAAACAAGATGGAGCAAATTTATATCGAATTTCCAATCGAGTTTAGGTGGCGCAATGCTACACCAACCAATCATAAATTTTATCGTATTTATAGCGGTTTTAAATGGCAGTTTATGATTTTTGATAAAACAAAATTTGTAAGCGAAAGTGCTACAAATGTGGTTTTTAGCAATAGCACTTTTAATAAATTACAATTTGGACCAACGTTCTCTATCGGTCATAATACATGGAATGCTTCGGTGTTTTACGGGCTCAACGGAATGTTTAAAAAAACGAATAATTTGGTTCAAGT
Source organism: Bacteroidota bacterium (assembly GCA_031384845.1). GTDB lineage: Bacteria > Bacteroidota > Bacteroidia > Flavobacteriales > Flavobacteriaceae > Flavobacterium. The sequence continues at coordinate 12,123 of JANNBA010000167.1, read as the reverse complement.
TGAGGGTTTGAATACGCTAAATATGGGATTGATGTTTTATATTTTGTAAAAGTCAGAATGAAAAATGATATAGTACATCATACATAACCATAAAATTTGATTTTATTTTGCAAACGGAATCATGATTTTGGTTTCCCACAATTTTTCGTCACCGCCATTGAATGGGTTTGCCAAAAAGTGTTCTAAAGGCTTGTAATCCAGCTTGATATTGTTTTTTTGTGCATAATCATAGATCGCAAACCATGCCCGGTCTGAGGTGCGAAAATTTCCAAAATAGGAAGCTGTTAATCCTTTTTGTGCCGGAATGAGTTTAAACTTGACAGCGTCACTCGCTATATATGGTGTGTTTTTGTCGATAGGAAAACAGTAATTAAAAGCCACTTTTTGGTGTTCGATATCCCAATTTGTCACTTCAAGATATGGTTTTCCGATGATTTTGATATGGTTTTTATACAGATATCCTGTGATAATATTGTCGTCGCCAATCATGTTTTGGGCCTTTTCTTGTAGCACACTTTTCAGGCTGATATAAGCCACAAAAACGGCTTCGGTTTGTTTTTCTCCTGTCAATTTGTAGCTAAATTGACTCAACTGATCCTCGAGGGCTGTTTTAAAACCTTTGATTTCACTGATAGCTGATTTTTTAAAATTGGTTTCAAAAAAAGGAGCAGTCAAGCGATTATACCAACTGTGTTTTGGCTCTGTAATACCTACGCATACCGCTGTTGTTGAGTCGTTTAAGACTTCAAATTCCCAACTATATTCTAACCCGATATCTCCTTTGGAGTGTTTTTGTTTGATAAAATTAAAATTGTTTTTTTCAAGAATTTCAATCGTTGCGCCATGCGATATTATTTGCTCTTTTTGCCACTCTTCTACACCTTGAAAAAGCGTAATTGTAGCTGTTTTGGTTTTAAAATTAATACAATAATCGTTTTCTTTGAAACCCAAATACCAAACCAGAAAAGCGGAAAATAGAATCGAAAAAGCTACCAAATATTTTTTTTGCATTGTCATTATTATTGAATCATTTTTAATTTCTGTACTAAAAAATCACCTACCTTTTTGCCTTGAGTAGCACCTACTTCAATAGCAGGTTTGTAGTGAATACCGCCATAAAAACGGCTCATTGCGGCTTCTTTTGCGGCTTGATCAAAGGAGGTAAAACTTCGAATTGGCAATCCAAATTGCACTTCGGTATCGTCTGAGAATGCAAAATTATCGCCAAAAATATGGGTCAAAATCGTTGCAGAGCAGGTCGAAACCACCGAGTGTCCGCTTGTATATTCTGGAAAAGGTGGTGTTTGCAGGAGTGGTTTCCAATTTTCGTCTATGTTTTGATTGATCACTGTTTCTGGCCGCACTACATTGCTTCTAAATTTTTCGTCCCAGCAGCTAATAAAACCTTCAAAGATTCCGATGGAAGTTTGGGTATAGGCATAAACTGTTTTTTCAAAATCTGCATTCGATTTTTTGCAGGCTATTTTTACAATCCCAATCCAATGTGCTCCGGGTGTAATTTTCTTTTTGGCAAACGTCATGTGACCCTGATTTACAGTTACATACGGGTTACAATCCCAAAACTGGGCCATTTGAATTTCTGGCGATGCATCTCCTTTTTTTATAATCTCTTTGCTTATATCATACACTTCTTTGACTTGTTTGAAAAAAAGTGCGTTTTTGTCTAAAGAAAATGGTGTTGGCGGCACTGGTTTAAATTGTGCTGCTGAGTCTAAAACCAAGGTTCTAATTTCGCGCCAATGTGGCTCAACGGCATCCATATATGCTGGTGGTGTAGGCTGCCATCTGCCGGCAACCCCTGCCATAACAGTATATTTTGGCAAAGTTCGGGTTTGCTTATAACGGTCTTTTCCCATCCATTTTTTGATGCGGTCGGCCACTTTCAATCCGTAGGTTTTTGAAATTTCAAATTCGGCAGCATTGGTTTCGTGCCATTTTTTGTAAAGACTATCTCTAAATTTTTCTACCAAATCTTCCGAAAAAACGAGTTGCTTGCTCACTTCTATATGGGCGATTAAGGCTGCAAGTCGTTGATTGACCCCTAATTTAGGATCTAATTTCGGGATAGAATCCAAACCATGCAATTGATTTTGTAGGCTTTTATAGGATTTGCTGTTTTGTGCAATCACCTCAAAAGCGGCAATATTTGGATATACAAAAATGCGACTAGCAACAGGTGGCGCAAAAATATCGTGAATCATAATCTGCGTAACATTGTCAACCGATGCGTCATATTCGGCAGGACTAACTTCTATTTTTTTGTCTTTTTGGCAAGAGCTAAAAACGATTATAAAAGTAATTAATAACGTAATTTTAAATTTCATGATTGGAATTTTCTGGATTAATTGATCTTGATTTCATAGACTTCTACTTTTTTGTTGTTTATAGAAACTAACATATATTTTTTGTGCTCAAAATTGATAATATCCAAATGACGCACAACTTTTTGGGTCAAAACGATTCCAATTTCGTGACCCAGATAAATGGTTTTTTGGTTTTTGATTAATGCGCCAGAAAACCCATCAAAACGGCTGTGGTATGGTGTCACGCCAAAATAGTTGCCTCCCGCAAAAACTTCTTCTTTGGCATCAGCATCGAAATTTGATTTTAGAAAACAGTTGATTGGAGCGACCTGCATTTTGCTTTCAAAAGGCACAAAAACAAATTTGCCTTTTTCATTTTTCAAATAACCCGATTTCAAATTATGCACTTCGTACAATTTCGCTTTTTCGAGCATTTTGGGGTCAAAAATTTCGGTAACTGTTTTTCCAGCAAATGATTTATAGGTTGTAAATTTCTTTTTGAGCAAGCCGCTAAACTCTTCTGCCAACTCGTCTAAACCTGCCGTGGTATAATATTTTTGATTTTTTTCGATCGTAACGATGGTTTCAAAAGTATCATTTTTGTCAAAATCGTCATAATACATTTTCATAGGAAATTCAATCGAAGCCTTGAATTTTGAATTCATGCCAAAATTGCCTACCAAATAATCGGTATCGCCATCGTGATCAATATCAAAGGGCTGTATAGATTGCCAAAGTCCGTTTGCTTTTTCTGGAAAAACAGTGTCTGTAATATTGACAAACTGCCCTTTTTTGTTGGCGAAAAATGTTGGTTTCATCCACTCGCCTACGACAATCAAATCTGATAATCCGTCATGATCAAAGTCGTCAAAAACGGCATCAGTCACCATTCCAATATTGTCAAAAATTTGGTTTTGCACGATACTAAAAACGCCATTTTTGTTGTTCAACAAATAGCAATTGGTATCGCTTCCGAAACGATTGTAGCTAGAATTTGTGCCAATAAATACGTCTAAATCTCCGTCTTTGTCATAATCAAAAGCTTTTATTACGGAGGCATTTTTGGTCAAATTTGGTAAAACTGCTGCTTCAAAAATACTGTTTTTACCAAAATACAACCTGCTTTGCAAATTTTGTGCGTTTTCGCCATTACCCGTTGCTACAAACAAATCGTTTGTTTGATCCCGATTAAAATCGGCAATGATGGCGGCTGCATCCTCAAAAACAGAATCTTTTTCGATTAGTTTATCGTGTTTTTTGACAAATCCATTGCTGTTTTGAATATAGATAGCTCCCATTTTGCCTTTGGCATTCCCAAAGAAAATATCTTCTTTGCCATCTCCATTCAAATCGCCAACGGCTGTTGCATGTCCGCGATCGGAGCGTTGATATGGTATCAATTTTTGGGCGGTAAAATCTACAAAATCATTTTCGGTATGCACAAAGTCTATACCAAGATTGTTTTCAATTTTTGAAAAAATTGGTTTTGAATTTGGATGTAATATTTTGTAATCAAAGTTTTTGCGGTTTAAACCTGATTTGACCAAAATGGTTTGATTGGTTTTGATATTTTTTAAAACTTCAAATGTTTTGTCGGGCCAAATTACCAAAAGTGAATCAACAATTGCTTTTTTGGCAAAACCAAAATGGATAATTGGCTCCGATGAAGACTGAAATCCGCGGGTGGTTTGCAATTCTTTGCATTGTTTTTTTCCGTTTGAAAAAGCGATGACTTTGGTGCCTATTCCAAAAGTGTTTTTGTTTTGAAACTGTAATTTTATTTTCAAATAATTTGCTTTTTGGTTGGTTTGATTGATATATACTGAAGCTTCACTGTTGAGATTATTGGTTATTATGTCAAGATCGCCGTCATTATCAAGGTCTGCATAGCCGCTTCCATTTGAAATGATTGAATCATTTTCGATCCAATCTGCAGATTTGTTTTTGAAATGCAAATTTTGATTTCCCTGAAAAATATAGTTGGTCACATTGCCTGTTGGCATTTTTTTCAAGGCTTCTTTATCGAGCAATTTGGTTGTCGAAATTTTGCTTTTAATTTGATCATTTGAATAATATTTTACATAATCAAGGTCGTTAGGACGCTTTGGAATGCCATTTGCCACAAATATATCTTGCTCTCCATCTTGGTCATAATCTGCAAAAAGTGCGCTCCAACTCCAGTCTGTTGCCGCAACACCGCTTAGTAGTGCTGTTTCAGTAAAATGTTGCCCTGCTTGATTGATTTGCAACATATTGCGAGTATATTGGTTGTGATAACCCAATTTTTCCGTACGAAGTTTGAGCATTTGTGCATTATCATCGCCCAAAGATGTCTTTAAAACTTTTTCGTTTTCGGGTAGCATGTCAAGGGTCATCAGGTCTGGAAACCCATCATGATTTAGATCCGATACATCGATTCCCATAGAGAATCGACTTGTGTGCCCAAAATATTTTTTCAAACTTTCTGTAAAAGTACCATCACCATTATTGAGATAATAATAATCGTCTTCGTGAAAATCGTTTGTTACATAAATATCTGGGTTGCCATCAAGATTAAAATCCGAAATAGCTATGCCAAGTCCATACCCATTTACCCCGCCAAAAATACCGGCTTTTTCGCTTACATCAACAAATTTATTATTGTCGTTTCTAAATAGTTTGTCGCCACATTCATAGCTTCTCTTATTTCTAATATCGGCGTTTCCGTAGGACAATTCTGAATGAACGGCATGATTGAGCAAATACATGTCCAAATCGCCATCATTGTCATAATCAAAAAAGGCACAAGAGGAGCTGTAATTGTCAAGATCAAGCCCATATTGTGCAGCGCTTTCTGTAAAAGTGTTGTTTTTGTTGTTTATAAAAAGCTCATTGTGCCCTTCAAATCCGTTGATACCGACCACAGCACATACATAAATATCCAAAAATCCATCGCCATTGATATCCGCCATAATGGTGCCTGAATTCCAATCGCTTTGACTTTCAACGCCAGCTTTTGTGGTTATATCTTCAAATTTATTGTTCCCTTTGTTGAGATATAATTTGTTTTTGCTTTGATTTGCTGTAAAATAAATATCTACTAAACCGTCGTTGTTGATGTCGCCAAGCGAAACCCCACCGCCGTTATAATAGTATAAATAATCCAAAATAGAAATGTTTTTGGAGGCGTCTAATTGGTTTTTGAATGTGATATTGCTTTGGCTGGATCCTAATTTTTCAAACAAAAAGTCTTGTTTTTTAGAGCATGAAAAAATTACAAAAGCGAGAATACTATATCTAAAATACTTAGTCATTGTGTTTGAATATTTTTGGCGCACTGTCATTTATAATGGCAATTAAGCTAATTTTATTATTTTTGGATTGTATAGTTTTGATGTTTTTGATTTCTCCTTTTACAAAAAAACCTGATTTACTATTAGGCAACCAACTAAAATCGCCTTTGTTGTTGCCCAAAAGTACACTGCCATAATTGGCGTCTAATCTTGAAAATTGTGGTTTAAATTCAAATTGATTGCCGCCCAAAACAAGGTCTAAAATGCCGTCATGATTGACATCCATCACACAAATCGCATTTACACTTGAAAACTGTACTTCTTTTGGTAATTTTTTGATTTCAAAATCGCCATTGCTTTTATTAATTGCTATGGCACTTTCTTGAAAAGTAACTTGACGTTGTATGGCATTATCAATGACTTCTTTGTCAAAAATTTCTTGAAAAGATTTTTTAGAAAAATCGGCATAACTCAAATTTTTCTTTTTTATAGACGGAATTTGTTTGGCCAATTCTTGTTTCAAATGCAGGGTTACATCACGATGATCAACGGTTTGTGTGGTGATTTGCTCGATAGTACCGTTATTATCAAAATCGTTTACAAATAGTTTCATTGGGTTTGACACTGTTGCTTTGTAGCTGGTATTGGTTCCTTTATTACCCAAAACAAGGTCGTTTTTGCCGTCATTATTTAGATCAACACAACTCACACTGTTCCAAAATCCTGATAAGCTGCTTAATGATGATTTAAAAACGGCTAATCTTCTGCCTGTGTTTTTAAATATTTGGGGTGCCATCCAATCGCCAACAACAATCAAATCTTTTTTGCCATCGTTGTCTATGTCTTCCCAAACGGCATCAGTAATCATTCCAGCCTCGTTTAGTTTAAATGCTTTTTTGTCGATTACGTTCGTAAAATTTCCTTTCCCATCATTTTCCAAAAGCAAGTGTTTTGGGGTGATTCCATATACGCCTGGCACACTTCGGCTGCCTACAAATACATCTGTATCGCCATCATTATCAAAATCATAAGTTGTAATAACTGCCACATTATTGTTGGTAGTTGGAATAACCGAAGTGCTTTTTACAAAAATTCCTTTGCCGTTATTAAGATACAATCTGTTGGCATAATTGGCTTGATCTGCCTTTTCGTTTCCTCCAGACCCTACCATCAAATCTTGATCGCCATCCCTGTCTGCATCAAAAAAACAGGCTGCGGTATCTTCAAAAGCGGCATCGTGATCAAGAGCTGTTTGGATTGTTGTACTAAAACTTTCGTTGCCATTGTTGGTATAGATTTTGGCTGCCATTCCTTTTGCACCTCCAACAAAAACATCGTCATCGCCATCGCCATCAATGTCTGCAATGGCAGAAGCTGGACCTTCTTGCGAAAGCATTTTGGAAATCAAGCCTTCATAATCAAAGTCGATATAGTCATTTTCATGATGTGCAACCATCAGTGTTGGTTTTTCAGAAAAAAGGGTTTTAGTGTTTTTTTGTTTTGGTTTAAAAATTGCCGTGGCTGTGGCAATATCCAGATTAATAGTGCTATTGTTGACTATTTTTTGTATGGTTTGTGTTTTATCATTTGGCCAAATCACCCGAAGGGAGTCAATTTTTTTGGTTCCAATACCAAAAGTCATCACATAATCGATAGAAGATTGAAAACCTCGGGTTGGAATGAGCTCTTGCCTCAAAATCTCGTTGGCTGCAAACAATTCTACTATGCTGCCAACTGCAAATTTGTTGGATTTTTCTCCTTTTAATTTAACTTTTACAAAATGATTTTGTTTGATTTTATTGCTATTATTTTGATACACAAATGCCGTTTGATTGACATTATTTACGACCAAATCCAAATCGCCATCGTTGTCCAAGTCTGCATAGGCCGCGCCATTTGAAAAACTTGGTGTATCCATTCCCCAATTTTTGGCTTCGTTGGTAAAGCCTAAATTATGGTTGTTTTTGTAGGCATAATTTGGAATTGGTGTAGATGGCATTTTGTTTATAATGCTTTCAACCTCTGCTTTTTTGCCAGAAACAACCATTTTTTGCATGACTTCGTTGGCAAAGAAATCCATAAAATCTTGATTTGTCAAATCGTTTGAAATACCATTGCAAACATAAATATCTTTGTAGCCATCGTTATCCATATCAAAAAGCAAGGCGCCCCAACTCCAATCTGTTTTGCCTACGCCTGCATAATGGGCTATTTCATTAAAATTACTATTTTCATTATTAATTTGCAAGGTGTTTTGCATATATTGATTGAAAAAATCCATGCTTAACTTGCGCGAAAACAAGTCATAGTTGTCGAAACTCGTAGTTGTTTTGAGTCTTTCATTTTGTTCTGGCAGCATATCTGTTACAAAAATGTCTGCTTTGCCATCATTATTTACATCTGCCATATCTGCTCCCATCGAGGATTGACTAATGTGTGTTGTCCACGTTTTTATTTGTTCCGAAAAAGTGCCATTTTTGTTGTTGATATACAAATAATCATGTTCATAAAAATCATTTGAAATATAAATATCTGGATACAAATCGCCGTTTACATCGCCTACAGTAACGCCTAAGCCAAAGCCAATCAAGCTGCCGTAGATTCCTGCTGCTGCACTTATATCTACAAACTTGCCGTTATCATTACGCATCAACTTGTCTCCACCGCCTTTTAGTATATCGTTTACATCCCAATCTTGGTCGCGCAAATCACGTTTGTTTGAATAGTTCAAACTGCTTACAGGGATGAAACTATTGTTGAGAATATAGCAATCGAGGTCGCCATCTTTGTCGTAATCAAAAAAGGCGGCATGAGTGGTGATACCAGTATCGGCTAAGTTATAATCGTCTGCATGATCTGTAAAAGTTAGATTTCCGTTGTTGATAAAAAGTTCATTTTTTTGATTGTCGCCTTTGGTATTTCCTGCATTACAGACATAAATATCCAGCAATCCATCGGCATTAATATCTACCATCACAACGCCTGTCGCCCAAGATTTTGTACCCTCTATGCCTGCAGATTTTGAAATATCTTGAAATTTGAGATTGCCTTTGTTGAGATACAATTTGTTGGTGCCAAGGTTTGAAGTAAAATAAACATCTGCAAGACCATCATTATTAATATCGCCGATCGCTACGCCACCTCCGTTATAAAAATTACGGTATTTAAAAATGTTCATGTCTGTACCGTTTTTTACTTCATTGACAAAATCAATGCCGGTATCTGCTGGGTCTAACAACGAAAACAAGCCGTCTTTGGGTGTATTTGTGTCATTATTGCAAGACAAAAACAACAACATTAGTATTGAAAAAAGTAGCGAACGATTTGGCATAATGAAGATAATATGTGGCTAAAAGAGCTTGATTTTGAGAGCCCTAAAATACTAAAATTGCATTAATAAACACTTAATATGGTGTTAAAAATACAATTTCTATACAACAAAAAATCCCTAACAAAAATGTTAGGGATTTTTTTTATTATTTTTTTGAGCAAAGAGGGCAATTGCTCACCCTCTTCATAACTAACTCAAAACAAAAATAATAATCTAATTGTTAGTAACCAGGGTTTTGTTTTACATTTGGGTTTAACAAAGCACCTGCAGGCATTGGATATAATATAAATTTATCAGCAGAAGTATATGGTTTCAAACCTCTTGCGCTTAAATATTTTCCAAAACGAATCATATCGTTTCTTCTCCAACCTTCCCACCATAATTCGTTACCTCTAGCTTTGTAGATACCATCTAATGAAGACAAATCTACAGTGAAGCCAGCTACAGCAGTTCTTGCAGCTAAATCTGCTGCAATTGTGCCTAATGCACCTGAACCACCTCTTTGGATTGCTTCAGCTTTCATCAATAATGCATCTGCATAACGCATCAATACATAATCATTTTCTGGAGTACCTAAATTATTAGCATCTGGAATATATTTCATCCCTCTGATTCCAGCAGTTTCTAAAGTAGTACCTCCTGTAATCAGTTTTAAATCTTCTGTAAAACTTAAATCATTTCCATTTCTATCTTTCAATCCAACAGTTCCTCCTGGAGCATATTGTAGTCCTTTTTGAAAGCCAGCTGGATTACCAAATGCAGAAATAACGGCTGCATCCATATTGTGAACCCTTCTGTCAGTTGGATTAAATGAGCCATAATAATCAGATATGGTTGCGAAACCATTCCAACCTCCTGGGGTTTGATTGTAGTGCGCACACATTCTCCAACGAGCTTGCATGTTTCCACCTGCACCAGCTTCAACGTTTTTAGATACAAAAATTAACTCAGGAGAGGTATTGTTTGTTGGTTTAAAGTTATCCCAATAATCTGGTGCTAAAGTACTTGTCATTGCATCAACATTTGCAACTACTTTTGTCATATCAGCCGCATCAAAGGTATAAGGACCAACTGGGTTAGCAGCAGTAAAAACACCTTTATTCAAATATAATTTTGCTAACAAAAAGCGTGCTGCATCTTGGTTGGCAATACTTGGATCACCAGCAACTTTTGCAGGCAATTTTGATACTATAGCCTCTAATTCTGAAATTAAATATGTTGTACCTTCTGCTCTATTCCAAACTTTTGGTACTTCTGCAAGTTCCGTTTTTGGTTCTCTGTATGGTGCTTGTCCATACAAATCAAAGAGATTGTAATAGTAAAAAGCTCTCAAAAATCTTGCTTGGTTGACTTCTGATTCAACAGTTGAATTGTCAACAACCAAATTACACAAATAAACATTTGATAGCAATGAGTTGTATGCACCTCTTACTTCGGAGTGGTCTGAAGCCCAAGTATGGGTATGAATTTGTCTCCATGCACCATTATCGTCCCAGTCACCCCCACGCGTTGGGCCTGCAATTGCATCAGATGAAACCTCATTCATTGCAAAGGTTTGACCTTGTCCTTGAAAATCTCTCAAACCATTATAGGCAGAGATAAGAGTAGCAGGAGTGTTTACAGTACCACCTCCAGCTTGGGTATATGGAATACCGTCTAAAATTTGTTCGTCCAAATTAGTACAACCTACACCAAGCGAAAGGGCTCCGATGAAAAAGGAATACTTAATAAAATTAATACTTTTCATTTTTTGTTTTTTTAAAATGTTACGTTAAGTCCAAAAGTGAATGTTTTTGATCTTGGATAAGAAAAATAATCCATACCAGCTGAAGGCACACCATCAATTGCTTTATTGGTATCGACCTCTGGGTCAAATCCTGTATAATCAGTGAACAATAAAAGATTTGAACCATTTACAAAAAATCTTGCAGATTTAATGTTCATATTGTCTAAAAATGCACCTTTGGCAGTATATCCAAGGGTTAAATTACCCATTCTAAGGAAATCACCTTTTTCAAGATATTTGGTAGAAGGTGAGTTTGGGTCGTTTGATGCTTGTGGAGAGTTTGCTACTTCTGAAGTAACATTTCTTATTCCTAAAGCACCTTTGTAGAACAAAGCGTTTTTCGTATTGTTGTAAATATAATGACCATAAGAACCATAGAAAGAGGTAGAAAGGTCAACGTTTTTGTATGCAATAGAAGTAGAAAACCCTAAAGTCATGGTTGGAAGCGGTTGTTTGTCTAAAATTGATTTAGCTGCTGTACTTAAATCAGTATTCTCGCCAACTGCATTTTTGTAGATAGAAGAACCATCTGCTGCATAGCCCACAAATTCATACATATAATATGAGTATAAGGGTTTATCGTCTGTAACAACTTGTGCAAAAGCACCTGACAAACCTTGTCCATTAATTGCACCTGTAAAATAAGTAACTCCTACTCCTTTCATAACATTCTTTAAAAATGAAGCATTTGCTGAAACATCCCAAGTTAAATCTTGAGTGTTGATTACTTTATAGTTTAACGCAACTTCAAGACCGGTATTTTCTAATGTACCAGGTAAATTTATAAACCTTCTTATAGATGGTCCAGGTTGTGGGGACTCAAGTGAAGTTACTGCAAGTAAATCTGAAGTCTCTTTTTTATAGACATCAATTGTACCCGATAATTTATTGTTAAATAATGTAAAATCTGTTCCAAAACCAGTTGTAGTTGTCGTTTCCCATTTTAAGTCAGGCTTTTCACTACTTTGAACGTTAAAGGCACCATTATATGTAAAATTACCTTTTCCAACAGCTGAATTTGATGGGAAATCTTGATTTCCAACTTTACCGTAAACTCCTCTTACTTTGAAATCATTTACAATACCTTCTTTGTTGTCTATCACTTTGTATGCCAAACCTAACGAAGGAAAACTACCATACTTCTCATTTACACCTGGTCTTGTAGAACCATCTATTCTATAAGTAAGGTCTAAATAGAATCTTTTCATGATGGTATTTCTTACCCTTGCAAAATAAGATTGCATTTGTGTGTTTCCTCTGTATGATTGAGCTCTAAATTCTGTTTGAACACCACCATTGATGTTGTCAATCAAATTGGTTTGAAGTGGGTCATAGCCTTTTCCGTAAGTAAAATCTCCATTGTAATTCAAATCATAAAATGAATATCCAACAATTGCATCAACATTATAG
>JANNBA010000101.1:0-7158 GCA_031384845.1 Bacteroidota bacterium | reverse complement strand
TACACACACCTTAGCAGTAAAATAGTAGATACAATACAAAGTCCACAAGACCAGCTAGTAAACAAGCTAAACAAAAGAGATGATTTTAAAAAAAATTAAGAATTGCTTGTATCTAAAAAAATAATACTATTTTTGATAAATTTTTGAAAGTGCAATCAACATAAAAAAATGTTTAAATCGCAAGAACTTTTGTGTATTTACTAGTTAGGCGACACCTTTTTAAACCGCATAAATTCAACGACTTATCAATTCTTTTACCAAATGATGCACTTTTGTACAAGGACAGTGTAAATGTGTTGGCTTAATAAAAGCTGAATGATATTCTTCTAATTTAATAGCTCTTTCAATGGCATTGTCAAGTTTATCTTTCATCAATTGGTAAGTAAATTGAATAAATTTATTTTTTGATTTCATTGAATTGTAGTAATCAAATCTAGGGTTTTGGAAATACGTTTCTTGTGGTAAAAGTTCTTTTAAAATTTCTGTCAAACGTTCATAGTATTTAGTTCTATTGGCGTAATCTGTATTTTCAGGATTTACATCTTCAAAATGTAATAAAATCCATAACTCAAAATCATCATTACTCCAAGCAGTTCTAATCCCTTTTGAATTTGCATTATGAATAGAATCATTAAAAGCAGTATCCTTTTGATCATTTGGTTCTTTATCTCTATCAAAAACACACCAAACCTGAGCTCCTTCGTCAATTTTTAATATCTCTTGACCGGCTTCATTAATTTCTATTAAATCATTTTTTCTAAAATATTCAGTTGCATAATCAACCTGTGCGTGATGTTGCTTCTTATTACCAAAAGCTGAAACATGAACATCTTCTCTCTTAAAAAGTTCAAAATATGCTGGCTCAACAGCTCCATCTTCACAAAATATTATAAAAGTCTTTTTTGAATTTACTTTTCTACTATCCTCAATTTTAATTTCCCAAGGTTCCATCATTCTTCAAGTTATTATCATTTAAGAATTCAGAAAGTAAAGGCTTTCCTCCATAAAATCCAGCTAAATATTGTTTCGCAAAATCAGCGTCATTTCTAATTCCTTTTAATTCGGCTAATGAAAAGAATCTTGTCCCATCATTATTTTCCTTTTCAGCAATATAGAACTGATCTCTTCTCATTATTGAAGAATCTAATAAATTAGTATCATGACTAGTAAATAAAAGTTGAGTATTTGATTTATTTATATTAGGATCATTAAACATACTAATTAATTTAATTAATAATGAGGGATGAAAATTACTATCAATTTCATCCAAAATAATCAATCCACTTTTTTCTATATTAAAAGCATGAAGAAGTAAACCTGCGAGGTCAAAAAGCTTTTTTGTACCTTCGGATTCATTATCCTCCATATTCAAAGTTACATTTACAGAATTATCATGACAAGATATTTTAGTCAAAAATAATTTATCCAAAGGGTAATTATTTTTCTTGTTTGACTCATCATCTTTCTTAAAATATATATCATTATAATTCAAACCAAAAGACTTTAAAAAGTCTATAAATCTAGGTTTTAACTCAATGTCCTCAATCTGTCTAATTGAATGGAAACGATAGAAGTCGCTACGAGTACTAAATTTTGATGTGATATATCCTTTTATAACATTTCTAATTTCAGCACAAATATCTTTATTATAAGACGCAGCATGAGTTAAAAACAATGTATGTTCATATTCTAAAGACGCAATATTTTCGTTACCTGGTAAACTTGTTTTATCTACCTCAAGATTTGTTCTCAAAAAGTATTTACCTTGATTTGTGTTTTTTGGACCAAATAACCATTCACTAGCAATAATCTCCCGACTTACATCAGTATCATCTTTAGCTTGAGGGTTAAATTTAACGGTAAATCCATATCTGTACTTTTTGCCATCTGCAATTAAAACAATCTGAAAAAAAGACTCCGTGTTTTCAAAATCATTTTGATATAAAAATGGTTGTGTAAGTCTAGAAAGCCTAGATTCTGGACTAGGTAAATCAGAAACTGCTTGGCAAAAAAACTCAAGTGCTTTAATCATGTTGCTTTTTCCACTTGCATTAGCTCCATAAATCCCAATAGTTTTTAATAATTTCATTCCATCTTCTGGAACTATATTATTATTATCAACTTGTTCATTCTCTTTGGAGCTTTTCAAACTTGTTGATGCAAAACTAATTGTCTGCAAATCAGATATTGATCTAAAGTTTTTAACACTAAATTCAACTATCATTTTTTAGTTATTTGAAATATTTAAGCAAATCTACGTTTTTAAAAGCGTATAATCGCATTTATTTTAAAAAATTTGCAGAAAAAACGCAAAGGAGGTTAATAATTCAAACAATAAGGCGATCGCCTAACAGCCAGAGTATCGTTGGGCTTGAAAAGCCAACAATGAATTGCAATCATCGAATACCGACAAAAAATATTGTCCATGAGATAAACTCCGGTTGAACGGAACCGTCAATTTTATCATCTCTATGGGGTTATCGTAAAGTTTTGTGGGTATTTCGTCATATTTTTTTGCAAGTGCTTCTTTGTCTATAAGTTCTTGTCCTTGCAAACTTGCCAAAGAAACTATTTGGCTATCTTTATTTCGTTCCGAAAAATATTTGTTAGCAAGTTCATTAGTTATTTTAACTGAGTTTCCCTGAACTCTAACTTGCCTTTCAGTTTCTGTCCACCAAAAAGTTAGCGAAACTTTTTCAGAAGCTTCTATTTCTATACCTTTTCGTGAGGTAGGTGTTCCTGTAATAATAAAATTGTCATTCAAAACGTCCTTTAATGAAACAAATCTTGAATTAGGAAACTCATCAACACCGATAGTTGAAAGGCAACAAGCGGAAGGAATTCTAATTGATGACTTTTTTAATTCTTGCTCATACCATTGTTTAAAAATTTCTATTGGTGAATTGTTCATTGATGAAAATTTATTAATTCAGTTCCAATTTTACCATTCTGAATATTTATAATTCTGTATCCAAAAAATTTATTGTCAACTTCAATTTCAGTTGCGTTTTTTATGAGTTGAAAAGACATTGATTGAGTTGTGTATTGTTTTATGTTATTGTATTCTTGTTCGTCATTCATATGATAGTGTCCACAAAAAACAGTAATGTTATTTTTAAAATTCAGTAAAACAGTTTTCAATTCTTCTCTGTTTTTTAATGGATATACTTTGTCAACTGGTGTTTCAATTTTTAGTACTGGGTGATGCACAAACAACATCAATTCTTTATTGTGTTTTAATTCATTTTGTAGCCAATCTATTTGTGTTTTACTCAATTCGTCTATTGAGGTATCTAAAAATATGTATTGATAATTTTCATCTTCAAGTTTGTAATAAAGTTCTTTCTTAGTTGGTTCTTTTTGAAAATAGTTTTTAACAAATTCAAATTTGTCGTGGTTTCCCAAAATAAAGTTTGCAGAAAAATTTTGCAGTTTGTCAAAAAAATATTTGTGAGCGGTTGGTTCGCCAATATCACCACCAAAAATTACCTCTCTAATTTTTCTCTTTTCAATATCCGCAAGAACTGTTTCAAAATTATTTTTCGAATTAACATTATTGTCAAGTGGAAATTGCTCGTCTAAATGTATGTCTGTTAAGAATGCAATTTGTCTCATTTTTGGTTTCAAATTCTTAAAAATTCTCTATTCATTACGGGTTCTCAATGCTTGCAGGTAATGTCTTGTGTCTTGCAAAAGCTGGGGATTCGGTTAGCCTAAACTTCGGGTTAATCACTGACCATAAAAGTACAAAACAATGTGTAAAGTCAAGACCAAAACCCCAATTTTTTTAAACCGGAGTTTCATTGTTGGCTTTTCAAGCCCAACGAAAGGCTAGCTTTTGGTGGCAGTTTTTTTATCTTTTACTTTGGTTATTTTTAGGAATATTTACGATTCCGCTACCATCAATAAGCCATTTTTCGTTTTCAAATATTAACTTCATTGTAACTTCAAAGTCAGCCCAATTTTTACCTTTTACGATAATGAAATTAGATTTAGTGTCAAAATGCTTTAATTCAAAACCTTCGTATGGATAATCTTGTCCGTCAATAATTGGATCAAAATCAAGTCCCATTTCAGGATCCAATTTTTCTGCTTCATCTACGATTTTTTGCAATTCTATTTTAAAACTTTTGGTAGTTAAATTACTTGATTCTACAAAATTTAAATATCCAACTGATTTATTCATTTTATTTGAATCAATTATATATGAATTTATAAATGTTAATGCTGTATTTTCTGGTGAATTATCTTTTTTAATTTCTTTTTCTTCGATAAGCTGACTATTAATTTCAGTTTTCGGATTATTGTTTTCTTCACTTACTTTTTTAAGTTCTGGGCTTTCACCTTCTATGTTTTTTTTGCACGAAATGATTGATAAAATAGTCAATATTAAAATAATTTTCTTCATTTTTTTTATTTTTTTTATTCAATTTTTCTTTCAGTATTCTGTCGCTCGAAAATAGCAAACAAAGTTTCGCGTCTTGCAAAAGCTGGGGGTTTGGTAAGCTCGTACTTTCAGTAAATTATTGACACAAAAGTACAAAACAATGAGTAAAGTCAAGACCAAAACCCCAATTTTTTTAAACCAGAGTTTATCTCATGGACAATATTTTTTGTCGGTATTCGATGATTGCAATTCATTGTTGGCTTTTCAAGGCCAACGAAAGGCTGGCTTTTAGCAGTAGTACTTATTTTCTTTTATTTTGATTTAAAAACTTAACCAATTCACTAACTAGAGTAACTGGGTTTTGCTCGTGATATTTTTTATCTTTTTGTGCTTGATAAATTGTTTCAGCTCTTTCTATAGCTTTATCTTGAGATGCCTTTTCATCATTGTTTAGTTTTTCATAAACCGATTTGCAAAAATTATATTTTTTTCCATCTTTCTCATAATTAATATTCCATTCTTTACTTAAGAATGAATAATAAAATGTTCGATGATTTTTATTGTCATTATATTGATAATGAAGATAAAGCCACAATTCAAATGCATCATTTGAATAGGCAATTTTATAACCACATTTCTCCCCCTTGTTAATAGCATTATCAAAATCAGCAAACTCTTCTTCGCCTCTTTTAAAATCCATATCGAATACACACCACACTTCCTCATATGTTATCGAACTATTTTTAACAAATTCTATGGTTGATTCTATCAATTTTAATTTACTTTCTCCTTTTAAATCAATTGCTTCAACAGTAAGTGTCAAAACTGGAAATGATTCAAAATATAATTTTTCAGTTTGACCTTCACAGATGATTAGAATTGTCTTTTTAACTTCTCTAGTTTCTATTTCATATACTGAAACCTTGGCTTTTTTTAGCCAAGGTTTTTGAGACTTAATGTCTGAAACTTTTATTGCTTTTGTTTTTTTAGGCATTTGAATCAGAATTTATTAATTTATCAAAATCTCCTAAAAAAGGGATTGCTCCATATTTACCTTGAATGTAATCTTTTTCAAAGGAAGCATTATTTCTAATTCCTTTAAACTCAACAAGAGAATACAAATGACTAGCGCCAAATTGGTCTTTTTCAACAAATTCAATTTGATCTCTTCTTAATAGGTTAGAAGACAATAAGTTTGTATCGTGTGTAGTGAAAATTAATTGTGATCCAATGTTGGAAGTAGAATTAAATAATTCAACAATTTTTTTTGTTAATAATGGATGAAATCTTGCGTCAAACTCGTCAATTATAATTGGTCTATTATTCTGTAATGCTTCATAGATAAAAGGACTTAATTCAAATAGTTTTTGAGTTCCTTCTGATTCATTAGCAATAAATGGGAATGATTCATTTTCGACTGCTTTTAGATTTTCATCATATTTTTTTCTAAATGAGATTAATAATTTTTTCTTTTTCTCTTTTGTTGATTCTTTTTTTGTTTCATCATCATTCTCTTTAGAATCAATTTCAGGAACATCCATTGCATCAATGTCTTCAATACCTACATCACCATATTTTAAAAAATTGACGATATACTTTTTCTTCTCACTATTTGTAATCGCATCTCCAGCAAACTTATACATTCCTTGATGTCCTAATCCGCTGATGACCATTGTTGAACTGATAGCATTGATTAAGTCTTTTGATAGTTTGCCAAAGCCAAAAGTCGCAAGTGTTGATAGAAATAATGAATTATTTCTAAAAATTTCATTTTCCTCTGTTTCTTCTTCAAATAAGCTGACTAATTTATATCCTTCATTATAATTTGTTTTATCTAGTTCGATGATATTTTTTCCTTCTCGGATAAATAAGGGAATTTCTCTCTTTTTTGGAGTTGAGTAAAGCCATTCTGCGTAAACTTTTTCATCATCCACTTCAAATCCATATCTATATTTGACATTATTATGCCAAAAAATTAGTTGAAAAAAACTTGGTTTGTTTTCTGTTTCTGTTGATAATCTGAAAGAATCTACTAAATACAAAATATCTTCATCCTTGATTGAAGTTTTAATGATTCTAATGAATGTAACCAACGCTTTAATAATATTACTTTTGCCACTTGCATTAGCACCATAAATAGATTTAGTTTTTAAAAAAAGATTAGAATTTTCATCAATAACATTATTGACATCAATGTCTTTATTATTTGATTTGATTTTTGCAGCGGCTAAATTTAAAGTTTGGATTTCTTTAAATGATTTAAAGTTGCCAAAACTAAATTCTTGAATTTTCATCTTATTTTAAAATTTGTTATTATTATGCAAATATATGAATAAGAATTGATTTTTATCAAATTAACGTTTTTTTAGTATTACTGCTAACTTGTAAATATGATCAACAATCTTCGCATTTCATCTCATTTCGGGTAGATTTGCGAAAGTTTGTTGCTTTTATTACTACAAATATATGCTTTTTTTTAAAATTATTAAATCATATTTTCAATTTTTCTGCTACCATTCTGTCTAAAGGGTTTTGGATAAGATTCCTTCTGCTCGACTAACATTTAACAAATAACATCTTCAAAACCCTAAAAGTCTAAAATCGCCCTGATGTAGCGGTATCCTTTTTTTGTTTTTTTTTTCAAAAACCAAAAAAAGATATAGCGTGCAGCAGGACAAGTCGTGTGTGGGACGAATCGTGTGCGCCAAAAAAAAATTGAAAACAAATTTGTTGTATTTTTGTAAAAAAAAGATGAAAAAAGCGGTAATTAT
>JANNBA010000158.1:0-14603 GCA_031384845.1 Bacteroidota bacterium | reverse complement strand
ATAAGTCTAAAATCGCCCCGATGCAGCGGCATCCTTTTTGGATTTTCTTTTTTCGGAAAATCCAAAAAGATATAGCGTGCAGCGGGACCGGTGGTGTGCGAGACGGCAGCTGTGCGCCAAAATAAAAAAAAGTATTTGGTGTTGCAATTGTAGGATTTGTGCAAGAGTGAAAAATTGGCTCTGAAATTTAATTATTTCAAAAAAAATGTTAATTTCGCAATCTAAAATTGTTGTTATGAAACGTTTAATATTTCTTTCGCTTTTGGTTGGTTTTTTTGGTTTTCAAAGTTGTTCAGACAAGGATGACAAGATTTTGGTACCAGAAAATCTGCTGCTCAAAAATTTTGTTTGGCAGGGTTTGCACCAATATTATTTGTGGCAAAATGAGGTTACAGATTTGCGAGATGACCGCTTTGGCGATCAGGATCAAGTAAATGCTTTTTTGGCAACAAAAGACAGTCCAGAAACTTTGTTTCAGGATTTGTTAAACAAGCCTGTAAGCAAATATCCTTTGCCAGGCGAGGCGGTAGATCGTTTTAGTGTGATGGTGAGCGATTATACGGTGCTCGAAAATTTGTTTGCCGGAAAATCAACTACCAACGGTGTGGATTTTGGTTTGAAATATAAAACCGGAAGCACGACAGAACTTTTTGGTTGGGTGCGCTATGTGTTGTCAAATTCAGATGGTAATAGCAAAGGGGTCAAAAGAGGGGATATTTTTTATGCTATTGATGGAATCCCGCTAACGGTTTCAAACTACAAAACATTGCTTTCGCAAACTACTGCCACCTATAATATGGCGGATTATGCCGCAGGAAATATTGTCCCAAATAACAAATCTGTTACGCTTGTGAAATCAGCAGATGTGTATGAAAACCCTGTTGCATTTTCTCAAATCATTATAATTCAAGGCAAAACAACAGGTTATTTAATGTATAACGCTTTTATTCCATCAAACGAAGGTTTGCTTAACGAAATTTTTAATCAATTCAAGGCCGCAAATATTACGAATTTAATTCTCGATTTGCGCTACAATTCTGGCGGATCAGTTGATACCGCTCGTAGATTGGCAAGTATGATCACAGGACAATTTAACAACCAAGTTTTTGCCAAACAAATTTGGAACAGCAAACTCCAACCCCAATTTGAATCTTCAAATCCCGCAGCACTCAACATCCTTTTTACAGACAAATTGCAAAACAATGTTGCAATCAACAGTATCAATATGAGCAAGTTGTATGTCATTACTTCAAAAAGTACTGCATCAGCCAGCGAGCTTATCATCAATGGATTGAAACCCTATATCGACGTGATTCAAATTGGCGATACCACTACAGGAAAAAATACAGCTTCGATAACCCTTTATGACTCGCCAGATTTTTCGGCCACAGACCGAAGTACAAAACATAAATATGCAATGCAACCCCTTGTTTTAAAACTACAAAACAGTGCCGGATTTAGCGATTATGCAACCGGATTGGTGCCAACAACTGTTGCATTAGAAGATCTCGGAAACCTCGATGCGCTTGGAACAGCAACCGAGCCATTGTTGAAACTGGCATTGTTTCAAATAAGTCTTGCAGGAAAAGCTCCCATTTTTGAAGGTAAAAAATTCAATGATTTTTCAGACAGCAAAAATATAATCCCATTTGGCACAGAGCTCCACTTGGATCAGGTACCAGCAGAATTTTTTAGCACATTTAGAAAAAACAACTAAATTTTAGCGCAAAACAAGCGATTTTATCAACTCGCGGCCTAACTCATCATTAATCATTTTGACAATTTTTGTGCGCCCAAAACCCAGCTCCTCCCGAAGCACGGCCGAGTTCAATTCGACATACAAAACATCGTTTTTGAGCAATACATTGCGGGTATAATTGTTTACACCGTTGCCCATCAATGCTGTCCACGCTGTACGCACTTCTACTTGATCTATACCAGCTTGCAACTTATTTGTGCTGATAATCTCGCCCAAAATTGTGCCAATCGAACTCTCATTATTCCATCTTTTTGCCATTTTTTTTTGAAGCTAATTCCTGCTTTACGTTCCAATCTTTTTTGCGGTATTGCATTTTTCTAAGCCCAAAAAGGAGCTTCCTTTGGTCGCTCTTTTTGGACAAGAAAAATAAGCAATACCGCTGCAAAAGGATTTCCACTGCAATCAGGGCTAGGACACCCGCCACAAATAGAACTCCCAATGAAATGCAAAACTAACACAAAAAAAACCAATCAACTATATAATATAACAAAGAAATTTGTAATTTTATATTTAATAGCTGAAAAAATATATTTCTATGAAACCCAATAAAATAAGCAATAAAAAAATAAAGTATAAAGCATGACATTATTTTGATACTTGAAATTAATCTTAAAAACGTTGTTTTTTTATTAATCTTAAAATATAATATAAAAAATCTAATCATCTGCAAAATAGATAATTAGCACTCTTAAATATACATAAAAAACAACGTTATCTTTCTATAAAAAAAGAAGATGAACCGTAAATCAAAATTAACGTTTTTGATTATTGTGCCGTTTAATAAATCTGAACCGGCATTGAATTTGTAAGAGTGGTTTTTTTGGCTTATATTAGCCTTGCCAAAAGATTTTTATAATATGAAAACCATACTCACAAACATCAAACAATTGCTGCAAATTAGGTCTTTAGAAACCAAAAAAGTTTCGGGTATCGAAATGAACAGTCTGCCACTCCTAGAAAACGCATTTTTGATCATCCAAAATGACAGTATTATCGATTATGGATTGATGCAAAATTTGCCAAATATCGTTTCAGACCAAATTATAGATTGTACCGACCGCATTGTGCTACCAACCTGGTGTGACAGCCACACACATTTGGTGTATGCCGGCAATCGCGAACAAGAATTTGTGGACAGAATTAATGGTTTGAGCTATGAAGAAATTGCAAATCGAGGTGGCGGCATCCTAAATTCTGCCAAAAAACTAAACCAAACTTCTGAAATTGATTTGTATGAACAAGCCCAAAAAAGGCTTCTTGAGGTGATGTGTCTTGGTACGGGTGCCATCGAAATAAAATCGGGTTATGGCCTCACGGTTGCAGGTGAGCTCAAAATGCTTCGGGTGATTCAAAAATTGAAACAAAATTTTGAACTTCCTATCAAAGCGACTTTTTTGGGTGCTCATGCTTTTCCGACGGAATACAAAGACAATCAAGACGGATATATTGATTTGATAATCAATCTTATGCTTCCAGAAATCGCCGCTGATGGATTGGCAGATTTTATAGACGTTTTTGTCGAAACCAACTATTTTTCGATTGTGCAAACCCAAAGAATATTGACCGCAGCAAAATCTCATGGGCTTGTTCCAAAATTGCATGTAAATCAGTTTACGGTAATTGACGGCATTCAAACGGCGGTCGAGTTTGGCGCACTCACGGTAGATCATCTTGAGATTGTGACACAAACCGATCTTGAGGCACTCAAAAATAGTAAAACGATGCCCGTTGCGCTGCCAAGTTGTTCTTTTTTTATTGGAATTCCGTACACGCCTGCCAGACAAATAATCGATTTTGGATTGCCTCTAGCGATTGCAACAGATTATAATCCAGGTACTTCGCCTTCTGGAAATATGAATTTTGTGGTTGCACTAGCTTGTATCAAAATGAAAATGACCCCAAACGAGGCTATAAACGCCGCTACAATCAACGCAGCTTTTGCAATGAATATCGAGCATACGCATGGAAGTATCACTATTGGCAAAAAAGCAAACATCATCATCACAAAACCGCTCAAATCATATCACGAAATCCCGTATTCTTTTGGTTCAAACTTGATAGAAAAGGTGATGATAAACGGAAAAATAATTTGATTTTGAACGGCATTATCGTTTGGAGTTCAAAAAATCTTGTAGCAATATCGTAGCGGCAATCTCATCAATCAAACCTTTGTTTTGTCGTTGTTTTTTTTTCAAGCCGCCGTCAATCATACTTTGAAAGGCAATTTTTGAAGTAAACCTTTCGTCTATTCTTACGATCTCAATATTGGGAAATTGCACCCCAATTTTTTGAACAAAAACATTGATCATTGCAGCACTTTCAGACGGCAGACCATTCATTTGTTTGGGATCACCTACAATTATTTTCTCCACTTTTTCGCTTTTAAAATAGTGCTCCAAAAAATCAAAAACAGTTGTGGTTTCTATGGTTGTCAAACCAGAAGCAATCATTTGAAAATCATCTGTAATGGCTATTCCACAGCGTTTGTGACCATAATCTATGGCTATAATTTTACTCATAATATTAAGTTTTTCTTAAAAAACCAAAAAATTTTCGGGTTTTGAGATAATTCAAATTGTGCTCATTTTGGTAAGCCTCTTTTTCAAAAATAATATTTCGATAGGCTTGATTGATGTTTCCAAATTTTACAAACTGTATCAAAAAATCGACAAAATACCATACAAAAAAAGGCAAAATAAGCAATTCTATTTGTTGTTTGATATGTATCTTTTCGTGATTGAGCATAATTTGATTATCGATATCTTTTTTGTTAGACAAAATGATGAACGGAAAAACGGTCAAACCGCTATATCCCTTCGGGATTAAAAATTTCTTAACAATAACAAACATTTACATTAAAGTTTATAAATTTGTATTTATGAACGAGCAAAGTAATGAAAAAAAATTAATAGAAGGCGAAGATTTTTATTTTACGCCAGAAGGATATAAATGTTTTACCGAAAAATTCCATCTCGACCGTGGATATTGTTGCACAAACGGCTGTAAACATTGTCCTTACCAAAAGTTGAAATCACAATCCAAAAAAATAAAAAACGAGTAACTAATTCATAATCTAAAAAAAATAGCAATTTAATGCAGTCATTTCAAGAAAAAAACCAACATATTTTGATAGAAAATTTCAAAAATTTAATTTCACAAGGCATTCCAAGCACACTTCCAAGTCCAAGTATTTTTGATTTTGAAGTAAATCACGCACCAAAACGAAAAGCAATACTGTCGCAAGACGAAAAAAAATTAGCCTTGCGAAATGCCTTGCGCTATTTTGAACCACAACATCACCATATTTTGATCAA
The DNA here is from genome assembly GCA_031384845.1 of Bacteroidota bacterium. Taxonomy (GTDB): domain Bacteria; phylum Bacteroidota; class Bacteroidia; order Flavobacteriales; family Flavobacteriaceae; genus Flavobacterium. Next base: position 9,530 of record JANNBA010000158.1, on the reverse strand, counting down.
AGAATTTGCAACAGAATTAGCACAATATGGACGCATATATATGTACCGTTTTCGCCCAGACTATGACATGTATGCCAGACCAATAGACCATTATCCGGGTGTCTGCGAGCAGGCCAAAGCCATCATGCTGATGATTCAAAACAATCTTGACCCAGCCGTTGCGCAGCATCCACACGAACTTATTACCTATGGTGGAAATGGAGCCGTTTTTCAAAATTGGGCGCAATATTTGCTCACAATGCACTATTTGTCTATTATGACCAATGAGCAAACCTTGACCATATATTCTGGTCACCCGATGGGCTTGTTTCCCTCACATCCCGAAGCACCAAGGGTCGTGGTTACCAACGGAATGGTAATTCCAAATTATTCAAAAACAGACGATTACGAAAAATTTAATGCCATCGGTGTGTCGCAATACGGACAGATGACCGCAGGCAGTTATATGTATATTGGTCCACAAGGCATTGTGCATGGCACTACAATCACGGTTTTGAATGGTTTTAGAAAAATCAAAAAAAGCCCAACCGGCGGCTTATTTGTAACCTCTGGATTGGGCGGAATGTCTGGCGCACAACCAAAAGCAGGTAATATAGCAGGCTGTATCACTGTTTGTGCCGAAGTAAATCCAAAAATCACCAAAATTAGATTAGACCAAGGTTGGGTAGATGAAGTCATCGACAATCTAGACCAATTGGTAAAACGTGTTGTGGACGCCAAAGCCAAAAACGAAATCGTGTCGATTGCCTATTTAGGTAATATCGTAGCCGTTTGGGAAAAATTTGATCTCGAAAACATCCATATCGATTTAGGATCAGACCAAACCTCGCTCCATAATCCATGGGCAGGCGGGTATTATCCAATCGATATTTCGTTTGAAGACGCCAATATTATGATGGCAAATCAGCCAAAAATATTCAAACAAAAAGTACAAGAAACACTCTGCCGCCATGCCAAAGCCATCAACAAACATACCCAAAAAGGCACCTACTTTTTTGATTATGGAAACGCATTTTTGCTAGAAAGCTCCCGCGCAGGTGCCGATGTAATGCACACAAACCACATCGATTTCAAATACCCATCCTATGTGCAAGACATTATGGGACCACTATGCTTCGATTACGGTTTTGGCCCATTTCGATGGGTTTGCACCACCGGAAACCCAAATGATTTAGCCACCACAGACCACATAGCCACACAAGTTCTAGAACTTATGGCAGCAACTGCACCAATCGAAATCAAACAACAAATACAAGACAATATCACCTGGATCAAAGGCGCACAAAACAACAAATTGGTAGTAGGCTCTCAAGCCCGAATTTTGTATGCCGATGCTGAAGGACGTGTCAAAATAGCAACCGCATTCAATGACGCCATCGCAAAAGGTACCATCGGAAACATTATTTTGGGCCGCGATCACCATGACGTTTCCGGCACCGATTCCCCCTTCAGAGAAACCTCAAATATATATGATGGCTCCAGATTTACCGCAGATATGGCCATACAAAACGTGATAGGCGATAGCTTTCGGGGCGCCACATGGGTCTCTATCCACAACGGAGGCGGCGTAGGCTGGGGCGAAGTCATCAATGGCGGCTTCGGAATGCTGCTCGACGGATCGCCCGAAGCCGCAAAACGATTGGAATCAATGCTTTTTTGGGACGTCAACAACGGAATAGCACGCCGAAACTGGGCACGCAACGAAGGTGCCATATTTGCCATCAAAAGAGCCATGAAAACCCAACCATTGCTCACCGTAACAATCCCAAACATCGTGGACGAAACCTTATTTCTCGACTCCTAAAACACCGTAGCCAAACCCATTTTTTTCTTTTTTTGGCGCACACCTCCCCTATCATTACAACAGCTGTCCCGCTGCACGCTATATCTTTTTGGATTTTCTGAAAAAGAAAATCCAAAAAGGATACCGCTACATCGGGGCGAATTTAGACCTTAATGGATTTCAAGAAATTCTAAAGTCTAAAACTTCAAAAAAAAATCAAGACATAAGGATGTTTTAAGGTCAAAAATAATACCTTTAAAAAAATAGCCTTCATGTTTTTATAGAAAAGGTTGGTTTAGCATACTATAATCCTCAGTCAAAGTTCAATAAACGCCGTTGGTTGCGATATTTGCAAAGCACAAAGCAATATGATAAAACCAATACCAACCTCATCAAATTAGATCGTACATCGAATAAAATAACCTAAATTTTGATAAAAAATTAAACCAAAAAAGCCTTGAATTCATATACAATTGGCAAATAATTTAGTGTTTATTAAAGCTTATGATTAGAATAGAGCCTCCCAAATCTTGATGGCACAATGCTCACCATCTATTGCAGCAGAAATAATGCCTCCCGCGTATCCAGCTCCTTCGCCGCAGGGATAGAGGCCTTTTATTTGCAAATGTTCTAATGTAACACTATCTCTTGGAATTCTAACTGGCGATGATGTTCTTGATTCTGGAGCGTGAATAATCGCATCATTTGTCAAATATCCGGGCATAGATTTTCCAAATTCTCTGAAACCGTCACGAAGAATTTGTGTCAAAAATCCAGGGAAAACTTCCCCCATTTCTATGCTTGTTGTCCCCGGCAAATAAGAAGTTTTTGGTATAGATTGAGATAATTTGGTTTGTGTAAAATCGATCATTTTTTGCGCAGGTACTTTTTGGGTTTTTCCGGCCAGTTGCCACGCTTTTTGCTCGATACTTTTTTGAAATTCCATTCCAGCCAAAGGACCAAACTTTGCAAAAGGCTTAAAATCGTTTTCTTGCAATTCGATGACAATGCCAGAGTTTGCGGTCTGTTGATCCCGTTTGGATGGCGACCAACCATTGGTTACTACTTCGCCATCATTGGTGGCACATGGCGCAATCACACCTCCTGGACACATACAAAAAGAATAAATGCCACGTCCATTTACTTGTTTTACGATACTGTACGGTGCCGGTGGCAAATGTGCGGCTCGATAATCACAACTATATTGAATACGGTCTATCAAACTTTGCGGATGCTCTGCTCGAACCCCAATTGCAAACGCTTTGGCCTCGATGAGAATTTTTTTGCGGTCCAAAAGTTCAAAAATATCACGTGCGGAATGTCCTGTCGCCAATATAATTTTGTTTGACAAAATCACATCTCCAAGATGGGTTTTAACGCCTTGTACCTGCTTATTTGCCAGCACAATATCCACCACTTTTGTTTCAAAAAGCACTTTGCCACCGCATTCCAAAATCTTTTGGCGCATATCTTGAATAATTTGAGGCAATTTGTTGGTGCCAATATGCGGATGTGCTTCAATCAAAATATCTGGCGTTGCGCCAAAAGCAACCAAAGTTTCTAATATTTTGGAAATATCTCCGCGTTTTTTGGAACGTGTATAAAGTTTGCCGTCAGAATAGGTGCCAGCTCCGCCTTCTCCAAAACAATAGTTAGAATCTGGATCTACAAGATGATCTACATTGATAGATTTCAAATCGCGACGACGACCCCGAATATCTTTGCCTCGCTCTATCAAAATGGGTTTTAATCCAAGCTCAATTAGTTTGAGACCAGCAAACAATCCTGCAGGACCAGCTCCAATAATAATAATTTCTGGTGCGTTTTCAACATTTTTGTAATCGGGAAAACCTATTTTTTGAACCAATATCGCTTCGTCTTGACTATAAATTGCTACTTTTAGATTCATTTTTACGGACTTTTGTCTTGCATCAATAGACCGTTTCAAAACAACAATTTTTTGAATCTCCAACTCAGGAATATTTGCTTTCTGAGCAACAAAAGTTTTCAACAACGCTTCATCAGCAGCAATTTGGGGCAAAACTTGAAATAGTAGTTCTTTTGGCATTTTAACTTTTTTGCAAAAATAGCATTTTATTTCTGATGTTGAAATCCTAATCGAGATTACGAAAATGATATTTCAGATGTGAAATTAAAATTAATAGCTGTATTTTTGCAAAATGATGTCTATTATATTTTTATTTTTTTAAATCAAGATGCACCAACATTTCAAAATTTATAAGCCTTATGGCTATTTGAGTCAGTTTGTTTATAATCTCAAAAGAAATAAAAGATTGTTGGGCGAATTATTTGAATTTCCGCCCAATACAATGTCAATTGGTCGCCTCGATGAGGATTCTGAAGGGCTGTTGTTGCTGACAACTGATGGCAAAATGAGTGAGGCCGTGCGCAGCAAATCGGTGGACAAAGAATATTATGTTCAATTGGATGGGCTCATTTGCGAAAAGGCTATCACACTTTTAAAAAGTGGGGTCGAAATTGGACTTGATGGTTCAAAATACCTCACAAAACCTTGCCAAGCGGTGCTATTAGCAGCAGTTCCAAATTTTGAAGCTCGCTCAAAAAAAATCAGAGATGATCGTCATGGGCCAACTTCGTGGATTGCCATTACACTACGGGAAGGAAAGTTTCGTCAGATTAGAAAAATGACTGCCGCTGTTGGTTTTCCCACGCTTCGTTTGATAAGGGTGCGGGTTGGTGCTATTTATTTGGATCCGCTAAAACCGGGCGATGTAGTAGGTGTAACAGATTTTGAATTATAGTCAAACCAAAATAAATGAGAAAAATAAAATTAATTTGGGATTTTAGAGGATTGCATTCGTTTGAAACAGCCAAACATCACGAAATTCATCTGAAAGATTTTTTGATTGCACAAAATTTTGAAAACACTCTTACAGGTTTTGAGCCGATCAACGAGTTGCATACCATTGCATTTTTGGTTGTAGAGGAGCCTCAAATGATATTGGTTAGGGATTTATTAAAGCCACACCGCGCTCAAGTTTTTGAGGATTAATAGTCCTATTGTCTTGACCTTTGGCTAGTTATTATAAATTATTTTTTTGTATTAAGATCATTCGACTTTTATGCTCATGGTCTTGAAAACCAAAAAGTCTAAATTCGCCCCGATGTAGCGGTATCCTTTTTGTTTTTTTTCATTTTTCAGAAAAAAACAAAAAGATATAGCGTGCAACGGGACAGGTGGTGTGTTGTACGGGTGGTGTGCGCCAAAAAAAAAGAAAAAAAACGGAATGGTTTGACGTGATTTTTTGGCAAATTTGAACTAATATAGTATATTTGTTGCCAAAAAATAAGCAATTCATGGCATTATCAGAACAAGAAATACTTCGAAGAGAGGCGTTACAATCTTTGCGCAATCTGGGCATTGAACCTTTTCCGGCACAGGAGTTTGTGACCACGGCATATACGACAGATTTGTTGTCAAATTTTGAACAATATGAGGGCAAGGAAGTTGTGCTTGCGGGCAGATTGATGCAAAAACGGATTATGGGAAAGGCTTCGTTTGCAGAGCTCAAGGATGCTAACGGACGTATTCAAATATATATTTCGCGCGATGACATTTCGGACGACGAAGAAAAAATTATGTATAACACAGTTTTTAAAAAGCTGTTGGATATTGGCGATTTTATTGGGGTTCGGGGTACTGTTTTTAAAACCCAGGTTGGCGAAATTTCGGTTCATGTGTATGGTTTGACGGTTTTGGCAAAGGCTTTGAAGCCACTTCCGGTTGTAAAAGTTGATGCTGATGGCAATACCCACGATGCTTTTTCGGATCCAGAGCAGCGGTATCGCCGCAGATATGTTGACTTGACGGTGAATGATCACGTGAAGGCTACGTTTGTGAAGCGTACCAAATTGTTTAATGCAATGCGTACTTTTTTTAATAATGCGGGCTATCTTGAGGTAGAAACGCCTGTCTTGCAGCCTATTGCAGGTGGTGCTGCGGCGCGCCCGTTTGTGACGCATCACAACTCGCTTGATATGCCGCTGTATATGAGAATTGCCAACGAATTGTATTTGAAAAGACTTATTGTGGGTGGTTTTGACGGGGTATATGAGTTTTCTAAAAATTTTAGAAACGAGGGCATGGATCGCACGCACAATCCAGAGTTTACGGCTATGGAAATATATGTGGCTTACAAAGATTATAATTGGATGATGGCGTTTGCCGAAAACCTTTTGGAGTATTGTGCTATTGCGGTAAATGGAACATCAACTGCAACATTTGGCGAGCATACTATCAGTTTCAAAGCACCTTATGCGCGGGTGACGATGACAGCTGCTATCAAAAATTTTACGGGTTTTGATATTACAAACAAATCTGAAAACGAACTTTTTGAGGCGGCAAAATCTATGGGAATTGCCGTTGATGCCACTATGGGCAAAGGCAAATTGATAGACGAAATATTTGGTGCCAAATGTGAGTCAAATTATATTCAGCCCACCTATATCACAGATTATCCTATCGAAATGTCGCCACTTTGCAAGCAACATCGCAGTAATCCGGCACTCACAGAGCGGTTTGAATTGATGGTTTGTGGCAAAGAGGTTGCCAATGCCTATTCTGAACTTAACGACCCGATAGACCAAAGAAACAGATTTGAAGAGCAGCTCAAACTTGCCGAAAAAGGCGACGACGAAGCAACACAGTTTATAGACGAAGATTTTTTGCGTGCGCTAGAATATGGGATGCCGCCAACTTCTGGAATGGGCATTGGGATGGACAGGCTTGTAATGTATTTGACCAATAATGCCTCTATTCAAGAGGTGTTGCTTTTTCCGCAAATGCGACCAGAGAAAAAACAAGTTTTGGTTGAAATGACAGAGGACGAAAAGTTAATTTTGGATTTGTTAACCGCTCATCACAACAAAATGGAACTCAACGATCTGAAATTGAAATCTGAATTGAGTGGAAAAAAATGGGATGCTGCCACCAAATCTCTTGCCAAAAATGGGCTTACAAAAGTAGCTTTGATTGGCGAAATCAAAGAAATAAGTTTGGTTGGATAACTATTTGATGATTTCAAATCAAAATGCTTATATTCGCTACCTAAATATATGCAAATGACTCCAGCGGCAATTTTGATTTTGATTGTTTTTTATTTTGGAATGCTTTTTTTGATTGCGCATTTTGTAAGTAAAAATGACAGTGGTAACGAGGCTTTTTTTACGGCAAACAAAAACTCCAAGTGGTATTTGGTGGCTTTTGGGATGATTGGCACCGCCATTTCAGGCATCACTTTTATATCTGTACCCGGCGAAGTAGGCAACCCCGATTTGCAGTTCAAATATTTTCAATTTGTGTTGGGTTGTGCCATTGGCTTTGTGATTGTAGCCACGGTTTTGCTGCCATTATATTATAGAATGAACCTCACTTCGATATACGGATACATCGAAAAACGCTTGGGGTCAACAAGTTACAAAACTGCAGCCGGTATTTTTTTGATTGGACGCACGATTGGCTCGGCATTTCGACTATATCTTGTTGTTTTTGTTTTGCAGCGTTATGTTTTTGATTTTTATGGAATTCCGTTTGCCACAACCGTATTAATTTCGTTACTTTTGATTTTTGCCTACACCTATCGGGGCGGACTAAAAACAATAATTATTACAGATACTTTGCAAACTTTTTTCTTGATATCGTCTGTTTTTTTGACCCTGTTTTTTATTTGTAAGAGCTTGAATATGGGTGTTTTTGAAGCGTTTGAGACTATCAAAAACAGTAATTATTCTCGTGTTTTTTTCTTTGACGATCCACTAAAAGGAACCTACTTTTGGAAACAAATTATTGGTGGCATTTTTGTTACAATTGCCACCGTGGGATTGGACCAAGATTTGATGCAAAAAAATTTAAGCTGTAAAAATATTGCCGAAGCCCAGAAAAACATGTTCACTTTTACAGGCATTTTTGTGCTCATTAATATTTTATTTTTGAGTGTTGGCGCACTTTTATATCTTTATGCACATCAAAATGCGATAGCGATTCCGCTGGATTTAATCACTGGAAAACCACGAACAGATTTGCTTTTTCCAGAAATTGCGCTTCATCATTTGAGTATGTTTCCAGCAATTGTATTTTTGTTAGGACTTACAGCCGCTACATTTGCGACTACCGATTCGGCATTAACAGCACTAACAACCTCGTTTTGTGTTGATTTTTTGGGTATGAACAAAACCAAAAACACCTCTCAAAAAAACCTTGTTCGCACCAGACATTTAGTACACCTTGGCTTTTCATTTTTAATGTTTTTGGTGATTTTGCTTTTTAATGCCTTCAACGATGATACGGTTGTCAAAATGATTTTCAAAATTGCGTCCTATACCTATGGCCCACTTTTGGGACTATATGCGTTTGGGTTGTTTGTGAAAACAAAAACCGTCAAAGACCAATTTGTACCCTATATTTGTTTGATTTCGCCCGCAATTTGTTTTTTCATTAGTAGCTATTCAAAAATGTTATTTGGCGATTATGTGATTGATAATGAATTGATTGTATTAAATGGGTTGCTCACATTTTTAGGATTACTTGCTATCAGCAAACCCGCAGTATCCCAAACCAGATTTTGATTTGTAAAATAAAAAACGAATTAAAATTGATATGACTAACAAAAAAGTGCAAAATTGATTTTTTTGCATTATTTTTGCCGCACAAGCAAGCAACAATGAAATACGAAACCCGCCAACAAGCCCTAATACTGCTTTCAGACGGCACCATTTTTTACGGAAAATCAATCGGAATATCCGGAACCACTTTTGGCGAAGTATGTTTCAACACCGGGATGACCGGCTATCAAGAAATTTTTACAGATCCCTCTTATTTTGGACAAATTATGGTTGCCACAAACCCACACATCGGCAACTATGGCGTCAACAACAAAGAAGTAGAATCAGAAAGCATCAAAATTTCGGGATTGGTTTGCAAAAATTTTAGCTTCAATTATTCACGGCCAGATGCACAACAAAGCCTATTTGACTATTTCAAAGCCCAAAACTTAATCTGCATTTCAGACGTAGATACACGAGCGTTGGTAAGCTATATTCGCGACAACGGCGCCATGAATGCCGTGATTTGCACCGACGAAACACCCATCGAAGACCTGCAAAAAGCACTCCAACAAGTGCCCAACATGAAAGGATTAGAATTGGCCTCTAAAGTTTCGACCCAAAAACCCTACCTTTTTGGTGATCCAAATGCCAAATACAAAATTGCAGCCCTCGACTTGGGCATCAAAACAAATATCCTGCGCAACCTATCCAAAAGAGATTGCTATATCAAAATATTCCCATATAACACCACGTTTGAAGAGCTAAAAGACTTTGATCCAGACGGTTACTTTCTGTCAAATGGTCCCGGCGACCCAGACCCACTCACCAATGCCATCGAAGTTGCAAAATCGATATTGAAAACCAACAAACCCCTGTTTGGCATCTGCCTTGGACACCAAATTATAGCCTTGGCAAACGGAATTCCAACCTACAAAATGTTCAACGGACACCGAGGCATCAACCATCCTGTGATTAATCTCGAAACACAAAAAGGCGAAATAACCTCACAAAATCACGGATTTGCAGTTGATAAACAAGCCTTAGAAAACCATCCCGATTTTGAAATAACCCACCTGCACCTCAATGACCACACCGTAGCCGGAATGAAAATGAAAAACCACAACTGCTTTTCGGTACAATTTCACCCAGAAGCCAGCCCCGG
>JANNBA010000094.1:0-16527 GCA_031384845.1 Bacteroidota bacterium | reverse complement strand
TGTTGATGACCTCCATCAAAACCCTAATATCTTCAAAGTGAAGCCCTGTTGTTGGTTCGTCCAATATATAAAAGGTGTTGCCTGTATCTTTTTTGCTCAACTCGCCCGCAAGTTTGATGCGCTGTGCCTCGCCACCAGATAGCGTGGTGGACTGTTGTCCTAGGGTGATATAGCCCAAACCAACATCTTGTATGGTCTTGACTTTTCGATATATTTTCGGAATCATTTCAAAAAAAGGCACCGCCTCGTCAACCGTCATATTCAGCACATCCGAAATAGATTTACCTTTATACCTAATTTCCAAAGTTTCACGGTTAAAACGTTTGCCATGACAGGTTTCGCACTCCACATATACATCAGGCAAAAAACTCATTTCGATGGTTCGAACACCAGAGCCCTCACAGGTTTCGCAGCGTCCGCCATTTACGTTAAAACTAAATCTCCCCGCTTTATATCCCCGAATCATACTCTCTGATGTCATCGTAAAAAGGTTTCTAATCTCTGTAAAAACCTCCGTATAAGTAGCTGGATTTGAGCGTGGCGTTCGTCCAATCGGACTTTGATCTATATCAATCACCTTGTCAATATGCTCCAAACCTTCTATTTTTTTGTAAGGTTTAGGTTTTTTTACACCATTAAAATAAAAGGCATTCAAAATAGGATATAGTGTCTCGTTGATCAAAGTCGATTTGCCGCTTCCAGAAACTCCAGTCACACAAATGAGCTTGCCAAGCGGCAATTCTATACTTACATTTTTCAAATTATTGCCCGTTGCACCGCTCAATTTCATGAATTTTCCATTGCCTTCTCGCCTTATTTTTGGAATTTCAATTCTCAAATCGCCATTCAAGTATTTTGCCGTAATGGTTTTTGCCGCCAACATTTGTTTTGGAGTACCTTGACTGATAATTTCGCCACCAAATTTGCCCGCTTTTGGTCCAATATCAATCACATAATCTGCCCGTTGGATCATGTCTTTGTCATGCTCAACCACAATCACAGAGTTGCCCAAATCGCGCAATTGCTCCAACGAGTGAATCAATTTTTCGTTGTCTCTTTGGTGCAATCCAATACTTGGTTCGTCCAAAATATACAAAACACCCACCAATTGCGACCCAATTTGTGTGGCCAATCTGATGCGCTGTGCCTCGCCGCCAGATAGCGATTTTGAACTTCGGCTCAAGGCCAAATAATTGAGACCTACGTTCATCAAAAAACGCAATCTGTCCTTAATCTCTTTGATTACTTCGGTAGCTATAAGTTTTTGATTATTAGATAATTGATTTTCTAAATTAGCAAACCAATCAGTCAAATCAGCAATATCCATATCACACAATTCGGTGATGTTTTTTTCGTTTATTCTAAAAAATTGAGACTCCTTTTTCAATCTCGAACCCTCACAAACACTACAATTTATCTCGTCCATAAAGCCCGAAGCCCACCTTTTTATAGTAGCCGATCCACTAGCATCAAATTGATTTTTGATAAAATTTGAAATCCCTTCAAACTCAATTTTATACTCTTTGGCAACACCCAAATTTTTCGACTCGACCGTAAATTTTTCTTTACCACCGTTCAAAATCATATCCATCGCCTCGACCGAAATACTATCGATAGCATCCGTAATTTTGAAACCATATTTTTCGCCAATAATTTCCAATTGTTTAAAAATCCATGTCGATTTGTATTCGCCCAAAGGCAAAAAACCGCCGTTTTTGATTGATAATTTTGGATTCGGAATTATTTTTTGGAGGTTAATTTCATTAGTAAGCCCCAGTCCGTTGCAATGTTCACAAGCCCCTTTTGGCGAGTTGAAAGAAAACAAATTTGGCTCCGGATTTTGATAAGAAATCCCAGAAGTAGGACACATCAAATTGCGCGAAAAAAACCGTACATTATTGCTTTCATGTTCCAAAACCATCAACACGTTTTCGCCATGATACATCGCCGTTTTGATGCTTTCGGCAAGACGATTTTCAATTTCCAAACCATTGTCAATCAACATTCTATCAATCACAATTTCAATATCGTGGGTTTTATACCGATCCAGTTTCATGCCCGCCGTAATATCCTTTACAGCACCATTAACACGAACTTTCAAAAAACCCTGTTTGGCAATTTGTTGAAACAACTCGGCATAATGACCCTTTCTAGCCCGAATTACAGGTGCCAAAATATGCACTTTTTGATCCAAAAAATCATTCAAAATCAAATCTCTAATTTGCTCATCACTATAAGAAACCATTTTTTCGCCAGAGTTAAAACTATAGGCATCGGCAGCACGAGCAAAAAGCAATCTCAAAAAATCATATATTTCAGTAATTGTGCCCACCGTAGAGCGCGGACTTTTGCTTGTCGTTTTTTGCTCAATCGCAATCACAGGCGACAGACCATCTATTTTGTCCACATCCGGACGCTCCAAACCACCCAAAAATTGCCGTGCATAAGCAGAAAATGTCTCCACATACCGCCGCTGACCCTCGGCATAAATCGTGTCAAACGCCAACGAAGACTTGCCAGAACCCGAAAGCCCCGTAATAACAACCAATTTTTCGCGCGGAATCGAAATATCAATATTCTTCAAATTGTGCACCCTCGCCCCAAGAACCTCAATCGTATTGTTGTTTTCAATCATAAAATTTCAAAAAAGCAAAGTTACAATTTACTTCAAAAAGAAACCCCAAAACCCACATTATTTTTTTTATTTGGGCGTGCCCCTTCGGGTCGGTCTTCGGCTCCCGCTTTTTGCGCAGGCTGAAAAACGCCTGCCCAAAAGAGCTCCGCCTACGCCCTCACGCTAGCTGCTGAAAGACGATTATTCCTACTTAGAAAACTGTTTATTGCTTCAAAATCGACAATTATTAACTTTTAAAAAAAATACGAGCAACAGGACAGACGGCTTACAAGAATGAAAACGATAAGCCAAAAAATGAAAAAATTTGATTTTTGAAGTTGATTTTTGATTTTAAACTGTAATTTTGGGAAAATTTTGAAATTAAGTATTATTTATGAAATATGCGCGACTTACTAAAGAACAATTTGAGGAATTGCATTCAGAGTTTGTAAATTTTTTGGCCACACAGGCAATCGACAAATCAGAGTGGGACAAAATTAAGACCGAAAAACCGGAAGTTGCAGAGCAAGAATTAGATGTCTTTTCAGATTTGGTTTGGGAAGGCGTGCTCATGAGAGCAACTTTTTTGGAACATTTTTCTAAAAATCATATTTTTCTTTTCCATTGTTTGGATACACATATTGATTCCATTGTCTTGAAATCATTGGATTTGAGTGTCGATTTTTTGACCAAAGACGGGCTTCACTGGCTATCCGACCATCTTTTTACCGAAGATATTGAAATGAAAATTGGCAAAAAAGGATATGATGAAGATCGCAATTTTTCAATTTTTCAACTCATTCAGCAAGGTGCTTTTTTGAGTGATGGGAAACTGTATGAACAAATAAATTCTATTATAAAAAATTGATTTTAAGCATTATACGATGACAGATTTAGAAAAAATTATATCCCTTCGGGACGAAATAAACCAACATAATCATCAATATTATGTTTTGGATGCTCCACAAATTTCGGATTTTGATTTTGATATGAAACTTTGTGAATTGCAAGATTTGGAGCAAAAAAACCCTGCTTTTTTCGACCAAAATTCTCCTACACAGCGCGTTGGGGGATCCATTACTAAAAATTTTCAAACTATTGCCCACGATTATCGTATGTATTCGTTGGAAAATTCGTACTCCAAAGAAGATTTGATCGAATGGGAAAAACGGATTCAGAAAATACTAGGCAATGTGCCACTAACTTATACATGCGAACTAAAATATGATGGCGCATCGATATCGATCACATACGAAAATGGCAAATTGGTTCGTGCACTCACAAGAGGGGATGGCTTCCAGGGCGATGATGTAACTCAAAACATCAAAACCATAAAGTCTATTCCGTTGCAATTAAAAGGTGAATATCCGTCAAAATTTGACATTCGTGGTGAAATTATTTTGCCATTTGCAGGTTTCGATAAGATGAATCAGGAGCTTGTCGAAATTGGCGAAACCCCATACTCTAATCCGAGAAATACCGCTTCTGGAAGTCTAAAATTGCAAGATAGTAGCGAGGTTGCCAAGCGACCATTGGAGTGCTTATTGTATTTTTTGATCGGAAATAACTTGCCGTTTCAGACACAATATGAGGCTTTGGAAACTGCTAGAAACTGGGGTTTCAAGGTTCCGCAGGCTTCAAAATTGGCAAATAATATCGAAGAAGTTTTTGATTTTATCGCTTTTTGGGACAAGAATCGACACGATTTGCCTTATGAAACAGATGGTGTTGTGATCAAAATCAACGATTTGGCACAGCAAGAAGAATTGGGCTATACCGCAAAATGTCCACGATGGGCTATGGCTTTTAAGTTCAAATCTGAACGAGTATTTACAACCCTCGAATCGATTTCGTTTCAGGTAGGACGAACGGGCTCGATCACGCCTGTTGCCAACTTGTATCCTGTCTTGCTGGCAGGCACCGTTGTAAAAAGGGCTTCTTTGCACAATGCCGATCAAATTGAAAAATTAGATGTTAGAATTGGTGATACCGTTTTTGTAGAAAAAGGAGGCGAGATAATTCCGAAAATTATTGCCGTTGATCAACATAAACGTTTGAATGGGTCTAAACCAACACTATACATCACAAATTGTCCAGAGTGCAGCAGTAGCCTGCAGCGAACCGATGGCGAAGCAAACCACTATTGTACCAACTTTTATGGATGCCCGCCGCAAATTATAGGCCGAATTCAGCATTTTATTTCTAGAAAAGCAATGGACATCGAGGGATTGGGAGGAGAAACTGTTGCGTTATTGTTTCAAAATAAATTGATTCAAAATTATGCAGATTTGTATGATTTGACTGTTCCTCAGCTGTTACCGCTTGAAAGAATGGCTCAAAAATCTGCTGAAAATTTGGTGAATGGTGTTCAAAATTCAATCAAAATACCTTTTGAAAACGTGCTTTTTGCCCTTGGAATCCGATTTGTTGGCGAAACAGTAGCCAAAAAATTGGCAAAACATTACAAAAACATCAATCGTTTGCAAAACGCTACATTAGAAGACTTGATATTGGTGGACGAAATTGGCGAGCGTATAGCCCAAAGTGTTATTGCTTTTTTTGAAAATCCAGAAAATATTATTATTTTGGAGAGGCTCAAACAAAACGGTCTTCAATTTGAAATTATAGAACACCAAAACCCTAATGCAACCCATAAATTGAACAACAAAATTTTTGTTGTTTCAGGTGTTTTTACCACTTTATCCCGTGACGAAATCAAACAAAAAATTGAAGAAAACGGGGGCAAAATAGGCAGCTCCATCTCCGCAAAAACAAATTTTGTAGTCGCTGGCGACAATATGGGACCCGCAAAGTTTGACAAAGCCAATCAATTAAAAGTGCCAATTATTTCTGAAATCGAATTTTTGCAAATGATCCAATAAATACCTGTCAAAATTAATTTAGTCATAATAAAAAACCGATAAAAAATTTTCATTTTTCAACAGCTTCGCTTATGCTTCTTAATCAAATACGTGACAAAAACAGCTAAGGCAATGCCATCAATGCAGTATTTTTAATAGTATTCAAAAAAAGTTGTCAAGCAGATTTGGACTGTTTTTAATTACACTTGGAAATTTTCATTATTTTGAAAATGTTTTTTTTTTAAATTGTAATTTGTTTCTTATTTTTACCGAAATTATAATTCAAACTTTGAAAGATACCAACAAGCATAAAGGTCTTCGCAACCAATTGGTTGCTGTTTTGGAGCAAAAAGGGATAAAAAACAGCTTGGTCTTGGATGCGATTGGCAAGATTCCACGTCATTTGTTTTTGGATTCGGGTTTTGAAGATTTTGCCTATCAGGACAAGGCTTTTCCAATTGGAGCAGATCAAACCATTTCGCAACCCTATACAGTGGCTTTTCAAACGGAGCTTTTGGAGGTGCAAAAGGGGGATAAAATTCTAGAAATTGGTACTGGATCTGGTTATCAAACTGCGGTTTTGTGTGCTTTGGGCGCCAAGGTTTATAGTATAGAGCGGCAAATTGAGCTTTTTAAAAAAACCAAATTATTGTTGCCAAAATTAGGTTTCCAACCCAAATATTTGACTTTTGGCGACGGCTATAAGGGTTTGCCAGCTTATGCGCCTTTTGACAGCATTATTGTAACCGCTGGTGCACCTACAATTCCACAGCCACTAATGGCACAGCTAAAAATTGGAGGCAAGTTGGTGATTCCTATTGGCGAGTCGATACAAATTATGACATTGTTGATCAGAAAGTCTGAATTGCAATTTGAAAAGCACGAGTTTGGTGATTTTAAGTTTGTGCCGTTATTAGAAAATAAAAATTAAAAAGATAAATTTTATATGAGGATTTTAAAAAAAGGATTTTTTGTGTGTTTGTTGGTTTTAAATTTTGCTGCGGCTCAGGATAACGAATCCAAAGTTTGGGATTTGTTGATGAATAATAAACGGGTTGAAGCCCGCCAACTATTCGATGAAAAATTGGCTTCAAAAACAACTTCTATAAACCAATTAATTCTTAACGGATTGATTGACATAGAGTTGGGTAAATTAGATTTTGACGGTGACTTACTTTCAAAAATATTAAAAACGGGTGATATCAATCCTTATTTGTACCCTTTGTGGTACCAGCCTTTTGTGTATGATCGTGTAAATGTCAATGGATTTAACGATTTTACTTTTCAAAAAATTGATGAGTTGGCAGCAGATGCTTCAGTTTCAAAAAATCCGATAGTCTTGTATAATAAAGCAATTGCAGACAGAAAACGCAAAAATTATGACGCATATCAAAACAATATCAAAAAGCTAAATGCCATAGAAAATTGGCAGTTCTGTGGTGTCTTTGAAAATTTGAATGATAGTGGTTTAGAAATAGAATACGAGCCAGAGCGTTACGCCAAAAACGACAAGCTTTTTGATGCTAATAGTAATGGCGAAGTTGGCTGGTATGTGCCTCAAACGGTTCAAAATGAGGGTTATCACTTTTTTAGTAACGAAGCAGAATATGGAAACGGTATCATGTATTCGCAAGTTTTTGTTGAAAATCCAACTGATAGAAAAGTAATTTTGGAATTTGGCGCAAGTGCTTCAATCAAGATTTTTTTGAATGATATCGAAATTTATAGTAATAACAATACGATAAGAACGGATTTGAACGCGTTTTTGATTTCTTTTCGATTAAAAAAAGGAGTGAATCGCCTCTTAATCAAATCTGCAATTAGCGGAAATACAGATTATATTTTTGCTTCGCTAAAGGATGAAAACCAAATGTTTATGAATGATTTGGTTTTTTATAATACCTACAAACCTTATCAAACCGATGTTGCAGAAGAAATAAATGTGGCAATCATTCCAGCAGAATTTGAAAGCTATTTTGAAGCAAAAATCGCTAAAAATCCCGAATCGATTTTAGACCAATTGTTGCTTTTTGATGGCTATACAAACAACAACAAATTTGAATTGGCCGAAGAAATTATCGAAAAATTGGTGTCAAAATATCCAAACAGTTCTTTGTTGAAAATGAAAC
Organism: Bacteroidota bacterium; assembly: GCA_031384845.1. GTDB lineage: Bacteria > Bacteroidota > Bacteroidia > Flavobacteriales > Flavobacteriaceae > Flavobacterium. Next base: position 8,923 of record JANNBA010000094.1, on the reverse strand, counting down.
AAATATATCTTTTTACAAGCAAAGGCGACACCCAAAAAGTGGAAGAATTATCTAAAAATTTGGAGGTTTCTGACCCGGACTATTTTTTTAACATTATTGCCAAAATAAAAGATAGCAATTGGGTAAAAAACGCAAAAATTACAGAAATAGAGACGTACAGAAACAAATCAAAATCCTTGTTGAATTTGCAATATCCCATATTATATGATTTTATTTTAGCATCTCGAAATGGCGATAATGCAACAATGGCAGACAAAATAGATTTATTGATGGCAAGTACAAACAATAACGAATTTTATAAAACTACCTTTGCCTATATCTTTGATGTTATCAAAAAAGATAAGCCCAAAACAATCGCTATATTGGAAAATTTGCTTCAGGAAAGAGAAAATTTTACGGCTCAAAATAATTTGATAAATTATTATAAAGCAGCTGATAGAAAGGAAGATATAAAAAAACTAGTATTAAAAAACAGCATTTATTATCCCTACTATAACATTTTTTTGAAAGACGCAATTGAAGTGCTCATTGACGACAAAAAATTTGATGAAGCTCACAAAAAAGTGGACGAAGCATTGCGAAATTTTCCATATTCTTTTCAATTAAAAGAAAAAAAAGGAAATATTTTTAATTTTCAAAAAAACACTAAGGAAGCCGAAAAATATTATCGAGCCTCATTGTCGCACAATTCGTTCAATAGTGAATTGCGAAAAAAAATATATGACATCACCAAAACCCCAGACGAAATAGACGAGATAGATAAATCTGATAAATATAAACTAATTGGAGAACGTCGAAAAGCAGCCATGAAAAATGATTATGGCGTGATTGTTTTGTTAGACCAATACATAGTGAATGTTTTGCCAGAGGGAGGGCGCAAATCCAAAGTAGCATTTATATGCGAAATTTCTGCAGAAAATGGAATCGAAGAAATGAAAGAATATAAAATAGATACTAGCAGAAATAATTTTTTGAAAACCGAAATTGTCAAACCAGATGGCATGATTGTTCCAGCTGAGAAAGGAGACAATATCTTGGTTTTTTCTAATCTAAAAGTTGGAGACGTGATTTATATAGAATATGAGCGATATGAAAATGAAACAGGTCGTTTTTATCGTGATTTTAATTTGGCTTGCTATTTTGATAGTAATTATCCATCACTCGAAACGATTTTTGTAGTGATCAGTCCAGAAAAACTAAAATATGAAACCGCTTTCATAAACGGTGAAATTAAAGCTACAACCCAAAAAGTTAATAATAGATTGGCTACAATATGGCGTCGTGAAAAATTAGAAGCCGTTGCAATGCAAGAAAATTATGCACCCAATTTTAATGATTTGACAAATACCATAAGAGTTGGCACGATAAAATCTTGGAAAGAAATATCGAATTGGTATGCAGATTTGGTCAAAAAAACTTTAAAATTGGATAAGATAACGCAAAATACATTTACAGAGATTTTTCCAAACGGAACAACCGGAAATACAGAAAATGAAATAGCCAAAAAAATTTATACTTATATTGCAAACAATATTACATATAGCTCTTTAGATTTTAGACAAAGTGGCTATGTACCTCAAAAACCTTCTAAAACCATTAACTCAAAATTGGGTGATTGCAAAGATGTTTCGACACTATTTGTGGCTTTGGCTGAATTAGCAGGATTAAAATCGAATTTGGTTTTGGTAAAAACAAACGACAACGGATTTCTATCAATGTTACTTCCTTCAAACGAATTTAATCATTGTATCGTCAAAGTACAGCTTGATGGAAAAGATACATTTTTGGAATTGACAGACAAGTTTTTGCCCTTTATGGCACTACCAACAACTCTATTCAATGCCAATGCCCTGATTATTTCGTTTGATAAAAACAATAATGAACAGTCAAAATTAATTAATATTCCATTTGAAAATGCCATAAAAAACAGCAACACTGCAACAACCATTATTAGTATTGACGAAAAATCTAAAAATTTTAAACAAACACAAACGATTCAAGGCGCAAGCAAATCCTATTATAATCAATTATTTTCGAGTTCTATCACTGCCGAAGTTCGCAAAAAAGAGCTTGAAATTGATTATAACGCTAAACTAAAAAAAGTAGTTTCGCTTCAAAAAGATAAGGTAATTCAAAATAAAGAGTTTGAAAAAGATATCACATTTGAGACCGAATTTTTTGTTTTGGAAAAACCGCAATCTGTAGGAAATCTCAAAATTACAGAAATTCCGTTTTTAGACAAGGTATATACACGAGATATTATATCGTTAGAAAACAGAAAATTTGAAATTGATTATTTTAATTACGAAGCTTTTACAAACTATGATAATACAATAATTATCAATATAGAGGTCGATAAAAAATTTTCAGAAGTTCCCGAAAACAAAGTTTTCGCGTTCAAAAATCATAGCTACTCCATCCAATTTGAATTGCTAAAACCAAATTCGATATCTGTAAAACGAGTGGTGGCTTTAAGTCGAGAAAATATTTCCGTCGAGGATTATCCAGACTTCAAAAAATATGTCGAAGGCATCATCGAAGTTGAAGAACAAATATTAGGTTTCAAATAAAAGTTGCTTTTCAACAATAAATAGTTTTTATTTGTTGATTATAAATTATTCATTAACAAATAGTTGCTCTATGAAGTCGTTTACGATACTACAAATTAATGCCGTTTTGCAGGGCGAATTGGTTGGAAATACTGATATCAAAATCTATTCTCCAGAACAATTGGATAGCGCATCAAACGATCAAATTTCGATTATTGGTCATAAAAAGTACGAAAAACTGTGGGCCAATTCAAAAGCAGCCGCAGCCATTGTAAATCGTGATGTCAGTATAGAACCAGGCAAAAATAGGGCTTTTATAAAAGTAGATAATGCAGATTTGGCAATGTCTTTGGTGTTAGAAATGTTTGCACCGCCTTTACCTTATTTTGAAACTTCTATTCATCCATCGGCAGCAATAGATATATCGGCCAAAATTGGAAAAAATTGCAAAATAGGTGCTTTTTGCTATATTGGACCAAATGTTGTGATAGGCGAAAACACCAATATTTATGCAAATGTAAGTATTTTTGATTTTTGTAAAATCGGCAAAAACACCACGATTTGGTCTGGCACTGTAATTCGAGAACGCACAGAAATTGGTGATCACTGCATTTTGCACCCAAACGCCTCAATTGGTGCAGACGGTTTTGGTTTTAGACCAGATCCAGAAAAAGGATTGGTGAAAATACCCCAAATTGGAAATGTAATTATTGGCAATCATGTAGAAATTGGCGCAAATACATGCGTAGATCGGGGCAAATTTAGTTCCACAATCATTGGAGATGGCTGCAAAATAGATAATTTGGTTCAAATTGCACACAATTGCAAACTTGGAAAATTTTGTATCATGGCCGGAAATAGCGGATTAGCAGGGTCTGTAACTCTTGGAAATGGGGTAATCATTGGCGGTGGTGCCTCAATAAAAGATCACGTCACGATTGGAAATGGTGCAATTGTTGGTGCAGGATCAGGCGTGATAAGCAACGTCTCGGCAAACAAAACAGTGCTAGGTTATCCAGCAGTCGAAGCAAGAGATGCCCTAAAACAGTGGGCGGTATTGAAAAATTTGATTCGAGACAAACAAAAATAAACAAATCACTTGTCTTTTATCGTCATGTTTTGCAAAACTAAATCCAAAATTTAACCTATATTTGCAGGATATTAGTACGCAGTACACAACCCATAAAATATGTTATTCGAAGCGTTATCCTTATCAAAAAGTATTCAAAAAGCCGTTTTTGAATTAGGCTATTTAGAACCTACACCTATACAACAACAAGCAATTCCATTGGTGCTCGAAGGTCGTGACCTAATTGGTTGTGCACAAACCGGCACCGGAAAAACAGCAGCCTTTGCAATTCCTATAATCCACCAACTTCATCGAATTGTGGGTTCGTCCAAAAAGAGCAAGCAAATTAGGGCATTAGTAGTGACGCCAACCCGTGAATTAGCCGTTCAAATTGGTCAAAATTTTGATCAATATGGAAAATATACCAACCTCACACAGTTAACCATTTTTGGAGGGGTCTCACAAGTGCCTCAAGTTGAAGCACTTCGTCGTGGCATTGATGTGCTTATTGCAACGCCCGGAAGATTATTAGATTTGCACAAACAAGGTTTTATAGATTTTGATCATTTGCATACCCTTGTTCTTGACGAGGCCGATCAAATGTTGGATATGGGCTTTGTAAACGATGTAAAAAAAATTGTTAAACTCACCCCAAACAATCGTCAAACACTACTTTTTTCGGCTACAATGCCAATTGCAATTAGAGAATTAGCTGAAATGTTTTTGAAAAATCCAGCAACAGTTTCAGTATCGCCTGTTTCTTCTACCGCAGAAAATGTGACACAAAAAATCTATTTTGTTGACAAAACAGAAAAAAGAAATCTATTATATCATTTGATAAAAAATGATAACCTGTCTGATGTACTTGTTTTTTCTCGCACCAAGCATGGCGCAGACAATGTGGTAAAAGCACTTCGCAAAAATGGAATTGCTGCTGAGGCAATACACGGCGACAAATCGCAAAATGCCCGTCAGCGCGTACTAGATGCATTCAAAAACAAAGAGGTTGGCGTATTGGTAGCAACAGATATTGCAGCTCGAGGAATCGATATAGACCAATTACCATTTGTAATTAATTTTGACCTACCCAACATTCCAGAAACCTATGTCCACAGAATTGGTAGGACTGGTCGCGCCGGAAATGGCGGCATTGCCATTTCTTTTTGTAGCAATGACGAACACGGCTATTGGAAAGATATTCAAAAATTAATCAAAGTAGAGGTACAAACCATAGCAGACCATCCTTATCCTTGGCATACCGGAAGTGCAATCATTGAAGACACAGCACCAAAAAATTCAAATCGAAGCGGGGGAGCTCACAAATCTCGTAAATCAGAAACCTCAAAATTAAATAAAAAAAGATGGTATTGATTTTTTTAAATTTGTAACTTATTATTTTCAATTTCGATTATAAGCAACAGCTTTATAATTTTTACCAAAACAAACCAAAAAATTAGTTTTTCATAAAAATCGAGCCTGTTCAAATTTTGTAGGACACGTATTTTTGCACAATTGAAATTCATTTCTTATCTTATTTTACAAAATCCACAAGGGTTTCTATGAAATATTATATAATTGATTTTGGTGTTTTAGATAAAAATGACCCTGATAATAATAAATCAATTGGCAGAAATGAACAAGTTTGTTAATATGCCATTTTTTATAGTATAAATAGTCTTTGCATTAAATAAATGATGAAGTTTTTTAAAATGTTGTTGCAAAACAAAAATTAAACTGTACTTTTGATTTTTATTATGAAGTTAATTATAAAACAGCCAAAATATTTGTTTTATTACAAACCAAGGATTTTTTTATAAAAATAATAAAATGTATTCTAGCTTTTTTTTTAATGATTTGTTTTTCAAATTCTAATAAATAATATGAAAAAATTTCATATCCTTTTTTTAACAATATTTATAAGCTTCAAATTTGTTGCACAAAGCCTTCCAAAAGTTGTGCTTTCGGCAGCAGGTCAGCATATTGTTAGTAACAATTTGCAACTTTCATTTACAGTGGGGCAATCTGTTGTAGGGGTGATGCGCAATAGTAGCTCTCAAATATCTAATGGGTATCATTCTGGTTTGGACTTGTCTATTTTGAAAATTTCCAACAATACAAATTTATTTAAACTTACAATTTATCCCAACCCAACCTCAGGATTAGTGCATATTTTTCAAGAAAATAACCATCGGCTTGAAGTTTATTTGTATGATCTTTATGGAAAAAATCAGATTCATACACTCATAGATTCTGGAACAGCAATAGATATTGGAGCATTTTCATCTGGAATTTATACTGCCAAAATTATAGATTTTGAAACAAACGAAATCGAATTATATAAAATTATCAAAAAGTAAAATATTATGAAAAACAAACAACTTTGGATCCGATTACTGTTAGTCTTTAATTTTTTTGTATGTATTGAAATGGCGGTTGCACAAAATGCAAATGGTTTTAATTACCAAGCAATCGTAAGAAATGCTACAGGGGTATTGATGCTAAATCAAAATGTAGATTTCAAACTTCATTTGATTGAAAATAGTCCAACAGCAACACCGATTTATACCGAAATCCACAACGTCACAACCGATGATTTGGGTCAAGTAAATTTAATAATTGGTAAAGGAGTCAATGTTTTTGGAGATTTTGCAACCATAAATTGGTCTTCAACTACATTCTTTCTAATGATTGAATTAAATGTTGGAAACGGATTTGTCGCAATGGGAACAACCCAACTTATGAGTGTTCCGTTTGCGATGTATGCACAAAAAACCGCTGATAATGGCATACCAAATGGTTCACAATTCGGTCAAATGCTCTATTGGAATGGTGCTGCTTGGGCTACACTAGCTCCAGGAACAAATGGAAGTACATTAAGGTGGTGTGCAGACCAACCTACTTGGGGTAGTTGCAAGCCGAAAATCAAAATAATTAATATTCAAAAAGATTTATTAACAGAAAATACAGTAGTTTTAAGATACAATTTGCAAGATGATGGAGGCGAGACTTTAACGGGTTTTGGCGCCATTTATGGAGTTAGTCCAAATCCATCCGAAAACACCTATACAGCTCCAAATTTGGATTACGGAATAGGAATTGACACTTTCAAATTGACAAATATAAACTATAATACAACCTATTATTTCAAGGTATTTGCCACTAATAGTGTAGGGATTTCTGTGAGCGAAACCATCAGTTTTATGATACAACCACCAGCTGCACCAATAGTTGAAACGACCTTGTTCACCCCGGGTGTTACCTATTCAAAAGCCATAGCGCAAGGAACTATAATAAATAATAATGGAAGTCTTGTTACTTCAAAAGGTTTTGTCTGGTCAACCGTTTCAAATCCAACAATTTTGTCTAATTCTGGGATGGTATTAGTTGATAATGAGACCGATGTATTCTCTGCAACTTTGTTAAATTTGTTACAAGAAACGAGCTATTATGTAAAAGCATTTGCAACAAATGCGATTGGAACAACTTATGGGTCAGAGTTAAATATAACTACAGCATCAAGAATATCAGGTAGTTATAAAGTCATACAGGGTGAATATTGGCGGATAAATGTGTATCGCCCAGAGATTACCTGGGTTGACCAAATCAGAACTATTCAAAAAATAAATGAAACTACCAATTACTTGAGTGATTGGTGCGGGCCCTTTGAAATGGCATCAAATTCCCATTATTTTACTATAAATGCAGACAATGTTGTCAATGTCCCTAATGTAATTTTTGCAACAACACAATTATTAAACGGTCTTCCTTCAACAAATTGTATTGAAAATCCTACATTACTGACGAATGCCTGTAACTTTGCCGGACCACAAAACATCTATATTCTTGATAATGTAAACGGAAAGGACAGAATTTATCGAACTTATGGTTACAATGCCGCGAGTGGACCAAGAGAATTTTATGAAGTTTTAGAAAAAATTGTAGATTAAATCAGTTTGATAATTAAATTTGAGACGATGTTAAAAACTGTTTTAAGTCATCATAATTTTTTATCGGAATGCTCATTTTTTCTTTGTCTAAAACACTCAAAATTTGAACTGGAATTGGAATTGTAATATTCAAAATTGGCTCAACAACATCCAAAAATTTGATTGGATGCGCCGTTTCCAAAAATATTCCAATCGCATTTTGATGTTTTGAAAGTTCTTTTTTCAAACCAAGATATCCAACTGCACCGTGAGGTTCTGAGATATATTGATATTGTGTGTAGAGCATTTTTATTGTTGATTTTGTGCTAATGTCATCAAAGGAATAAGAAGAAAAATCTGCTTTAAAAGCCTCTAAATCATTTTGATACATCTCTTGAATACGAATAAAATTGCTTGGATTTCCAACATCCATGGCATTTGAGATTGTTGCAACAGATGGTTTTGGGGTATAAATTCCGGTTTCAAAAAATAGTGGAACAGCGTTGTTTGCATTGGTGGCAGCCACAAAATGTTTGATAGGTAATCCTAACTTTTTGGCTATAACACCAGCACAAATATTTCCAAAATTTCCACTTGGGCATGAAAATATCAAAGGTAATTTGTATTTTTTCAAAGCTTTATAAGCAAAGAAAAAGTAAAACATTTGTGGCAGCCACCTGGCTATATTTATAGAATTTGCTGAGGTTAAATTATTGTTTTTCAAGTCATTATCCAAAAATGCTTTTTTCACCATATCTTGACAATCATCAAAAACACCGTCAACTTGCAGTGCTGTAATGTTTTGCCCCAAAGTAGTCAATTGTCGTTCCTGAATATCACTCACTTTTCCAGACGGATACAAAATCACAACTTCAACACCTGAAACACCCAAAAATCCACTTGCTACTGCGCCACCGGTGTCACCAGAAGTTGCGACCAAAACGGTGTTTTTGGCATCGGGTTTATCACGGTTAAAATACGCCAAACACCTTGCCATAAATCGTGCCCCAACGTCTTTGAATGCCATCGTTGGGCCATGAAAAAGCTCTAACGAAAAAATATTTTCTTCGACTTGAACCAACGGAAAATCAAAACAAAGGGTTTCTGCAATTATTTTTTCGAGCACTTCATCTGGAATTTCGTCACCAACAAATTGTTTTATGGTCTCAAAAGCGATTTGATGATGGGTCAAATTTTCTATGTTCTCAAAAAAAGCATTACTTAAAGGTGTTATTTTTTCTGGAAAATACAAGCCTTTGTCTGGTGCTAATCCCTGAATAACCGCTTCTTGAAAAGATACATTTTCTGATTGTTTGTAGAGGCTATAATATTTCATTTTATTTCTTTAAATACTGATAATCAATAATTTGATAAATTAG
>JANNBA010000053.1:0-22687 GCA_031384845.1 Bacteroidota bacterium | reverse complement strand
GATCCTGTGTGCATGTGAATCCCGTTGATGTGCATTCCAGTATTTTCTACAATACGCAGAATATGAGGCATTTGATGTATTGATATGCCAAATTTACTATCTATATGACCAACTGAAATGTTTGTATTTCCGCCAGCCATCACGTGTGGATTAATTCTGATACACACCGGAATTTTTGGATATTTGGTGCCAAATTGTTCTAAAACCGACAAATTATCGATGTTTATTTGAACATTTTTGTGTGCGACTTCTTCAATTTCTTCAAACGAAACACCATTTGGCGTATAGATGATTTGCGATGGTTCAAAACCTGCATGAAGTCCTAAAAGCACTTCTTGAATAGAAACGGTGTCTAAATTGGCACCTATTTTTTTGAACAATTGCAAAATCGAAATATTTGATAATGCTTTTGCAGCATAGTTAATGCGTACATTTTTTACTTTCGAAAATGCTCCCGTAAGCCGTTTATATTGGGATTTTATTTTTTCGGCATCATAAACATACAGCGGACATTCAAATTCTGATGCGATTAACAACAATTCTTTTGCTAACATTTTTTTATTTTTTGTAAAAATAGTATTCCATTTTTTATTTTCAAATTAATTTATTCAAATTCACAAAATTAAACATATTGTTATGAACCTAACATTATGTTTATTATTAAATGTTTGGCAAATCTCCATTTCCTTTTGTAGGCAAATTGCTATAGCCCATCAAGTAGGTATCTACCGCACGAGCGGCCTCTCTTCCTTCAGAAATGGCCCAAACAATGAGCGATTGTCCTCGTCGCATATCGCCCGCAGCAAAAATATTTGATATATTGGTTTGATAATTTTGTGTTTTAAAGTTATTTCGTTCATCTATTTCTAAACCCAATTGTTGGCTCAATGTTTTTTCGGGTCCTACAAATCCCAAAGCTAATAACGCCAATTCGCAGGGCCAAATTTTTTCTGAATTTGGTTTTTCAATCAATTCTGGGCGCATACCTGGAACGGTTTTCCAGGCTACTTCTACTGTTTTTAGGCCTATTAATTCGTTGTTTTCATTGGTCAAAAATTCTTTGGTATTAATGAGCCAATTGCGATCACAACCCTCCTCGTGCGAGGAAGTGCTTTTGAGTTGTAGCGGCCAGAACGGCCATGGCGTACTTTGACTTCTTAAAACGGGTGGTTTTGGCATGATTTCAAAATTGGTAACCGTTTTAGCCCCTTGTCTATTTGCAGTTCCTACACAGTCCGAGCCTGTATCGCCGCCCCCAATAACAATTACGTTTTTGTTTTTTGCTATAATTTGATCTTCGATTTTTTCTCCAAATAGTGTTTTTGTTTGTTGGGTCAAAAAAGTCATTGCTTGTTCAACTCCTTTGCTATCAATTCCTTTTGTTAGCAAACTTCGGCTTTCGGTTGCGCCACCACATAGCACAATGGCATCAAAATTTTGTAATGTAGCCGTTTCAAAATTGACTCCAACATTAGTGTTGGTTTTAAATTCAATTCCTTCGGCTTCCAAAATCGCTACACGGCGATCAATAATGTTTTTTTCTAATTTAAAGTTTGGTATTCCATAGCGCAATAAGCCACCAATGGCATTGTCTCTTTCAAAAACAGTTACTTGATGCCCGGCACGATTTAGTTGCTGGGCTGCAGCCAATCCAGCCGGGCCGGAGCCAACAACGGCAATGGTTTTTCCAGTTTTTTGTTTTGGTATTTCTGCAATAATCCAATTGTTTTCAAATGCTTTTTCGATGATATTTTTTTCGATATTTTCAATAGCAACAGGTGCTGCAATGATTCCTAAAACGCATGATTTTTCGCAAGGCGCAGGACATAATCGACCTGTAAATTCTGGAAAATTGTTTGTAGATTGCAAAATATCTAAAGCTTCTTTCCATTTTTCTTGATGTACCAAATCATTAAAGTCTGGAATCAAATTTCCAAGCGGACAAGCGCTATGACAAAAAGGGATGCCACAATCCATACAACGCGAGCCTTGTTCTTTGCTTTTTGTTGAAGATAATGGAATTGTAAATTCATTAAAATTAGTCAGCCTTTCGGCAATTGCAATATTTTGTTCATCGTTTCTCTCAAATTCGACAAAGCCGCCTATTTTTCCCATTGTTTTATTTTTTTAAAATTACAAAAAATAATATGTTAATTTATTTGATTTTTTTGTTTAAACTGTTTCTAAGGCTAATTTTTCTAATGCTTTTTTGTATTCTATGGGCATTATTTTCAAAAAATACTGCTGTTGGCTTTGCCAATCATCCAAAATTCTTTTTGCCAAAGGGCTATTTGTGTATAAAGAATGATTTTTGATTAATCGCCATAATTTTGAAATATCATCTGCTTGCAAAGTTTCAAATTCGATCATTTCGGTATTACATAGTCCATTTTTGAAATTACCGTCTTTATCAAAAACAAATGCAACTCCGCCACTCATACCTGCAGCAAAATTGCGCCCAGTTTTGCCCAAAACTACTACAATTCCACCAGTCATATATTCGCATCCATGATCACCAATACCTTCTACAACAGCTGTTGCGCCAGAGTTTCTCACTGCAAATCGCTCACCTGCGATGCCATTGATATAGGCTTCGCCAGCAATAGCTCCATAAAGTGCTACATTGCCAATGATAGTGTTTTCTTCGGGTTTGAAAGTTGCCAACGGTGGTACTTTTACAATTAATTTTCCTCCAGAAAGCCCTTTTCCCAGATAATCATTACAATTTCCATGAATTTTGAAAGACAATCCATTTGTAGCAAATGCACCAAAACTTTGTCCTGCCGAACCTTCAAAATCTATCAAAATGGTATCGTCTGGCAAACCTTGTGCGCCATATATTTTGGATATTTCATTACTCAAAATTGCACCAACAGCTCTGTCTGTATTTTTTATTTTAAAATTTATCCTGGTTTTTTCTTTTCTATAAATAGAAGGAATAGCTGCTTTAATGATTTCAAAATCAAGTACATGATCCAACTCGTGATTTTGTTTGGTCGTATTATAATTGGGTACTTCGTTTGCTTTTTGAGGTTTATATAGTATTGCAGATAAATCTAAACCGTTGGTTTTGTGATGATCAACTGCTTTTTTTACGTTTAATTTTTGTGATTGCCCCACCATTTCTTTGAGAGTTCTAAAACCCAATTGTGCCATAATCTCTCTCAATTCTTCGGCAATAAAATACATAAAATTGATGATATGCTCTGGCGTTCCTTTGAAATTTTTTCGCAATTCTGGGTCTTGTGTTGCAATGCCAACAGGACAGGTATTGAGGTGGCAAGCCCTCATCATAATACAACCCGAAGCAACAAGTGGAGCTGTGGCAAACCCAAATTCTTCGGCTCCCAATAGTGCTGCTATCGCCACATCACGACCTGTTTTTAATTGTCCATCACACTCTAAAACAACTCGACTTCGAAGATCATTCAAAATCAAAGTTTGCTGTGCTTCTGCCAACCCAAGCTCCCACGGAATACCAGTATGTTGAAGTGAGGTGAGAGGTGCAGCCCCGGTGCCACCATCATATCCAGAAATCAAAATAACATCGGCTTTGGCTTTTGCAACGCCTGCCGCAATCGTACCGACGCCTACTTCTGCAACCAATTTTACATTTATTCTTGCTTCACGATTTGCGTTTTTGAGATCAAAAATAAGTTGCGACAAATCTTCAATCGAATAAATGTCGTGATGTGGCGGTGGCGAAATTAGCCCAACATAAGGAGTAGCGTTTCTAACTTCGGCAATCCATGGCACCACTTTGTCGCCCGGAAGCTGCCCGCCCTCTCCCGGTTTTGCGCCTTGTGCCATTTTGATTTGAATTTCTTGTGCGTGGGTCAAATAGTTGATAGAAACGCCAAATCTACCTGAAGCTACTTGCTTGATAGCGCTGTTTCTAGAATCACCATTTTGATCCTTTTGAAAACGTTTTGAGTCTTCTCCGCCTTCACCAGAATTGCTTTTTCCTCCAATTCTATTCATGGCAATTGCCAAATTTTCATGTGCTTCTTGGCTTATAGAACCATAGGACATTGCTCCGGTTTTGAATTTTTTGACAATTTCTGTCCATGGTTCGACTTCTTCAATTGCAATGGGATCAAGATTATTAAATTCAAACAATCCTCTGATAGTCATTAAGTTACTGCTTTGCTCATTGACCATTTTTGAATATTCTTGGTAGCTTTCGGGACTATTAAGTCTTACGGCTTGCTGTAATTTTGAAATAGTAGTTGGGTTAAAAAGGTGTTGCTCGCCATTTCTACGCCAGCGATAAACACCTCCAATTTCCAAAGGAAGCAAATTGGCAATTTTGGTTTTTGGAAAAGCAACTTGAAACCTTTTTTTGATTTCTTTTTCAATTTCAACCAATCCAATTCCTTCAATCCTTGAAGGTGTATTTGGGAAATATTTTGAAGTGAAAGTTTTATTTAGCCCTAAAATTTCAAAAATCTGTGCTGATCGATAGGAGTGAAGGGTTGAAATTCCAATTTTATTCATGATTTTTAGAATCCCTTTTGCAATGGCTTTGTTGTAATTTTTTATAGCATAATCAGCTTTTATATCTGTTACATAGCCGCTATCTATTTGATTATGAATTATTTCGTTTACCATATAAGGATTTATGGCACTTGCGCCATAACCAAACAATAAGGCAAAATGATGTGGCTCGCGTGGCTCGGCAGATTCGATGATAATTCCAAATTTTGATCTAACCTTCAATTTATTCAAAGAATGGTGCAAATGTGAGGTTGCCAATAGCATCGGAATCGGAGCTAATTTTTGGCTAATACCTCTATCTGAAATGATTACAATATTGCAACCTTCCAAAATTGCTTTGTGAGTTTCGATGACACATTTGTCTAAAGCTCGTTCTAATCCATTTACTCCTTCTTCTATTTTGTACAAAACCGATATCGTAACTGCTTTAAAATCAACATGATTTATGTTTTTTATTTTATCTAAATCTTCATTAGAAATGACTGGATTTTGAATTTTTAGCTTTTTGCAATGATTTGAATTAATTTCAAAAATATTAAAATCACCACCTATTGCCAAACTAATATCGGTAATAATAGCCTCGCGAATTCCGTCTAAAGGTGGGTTTGTAACTTGTGCAAAAAGCTGTTTGAAATAATTGTAAAGCAGCTGTGGCTTGTTTGACAAAATAGCGAGTGGTGTGTCATTTCCCATCGAGCTCAACGCCTCATTTGCAGTTGAAGCCATTGGGTTTATAATGGTTTTTAGATCTTCGATTGTATAACCAAAAAGCCGTTGACGTGTTTCAAAATCCACATTTTCTACCAAGATTTGATTATTTGTGTATGGAATTTTCGACAATTGCAACATATTTTCGTCTATCCATTTTCGATACGGAAATTGGTTTACAATTCCATTTTTCACTTCCTCGTCTTCTATGATTCTACCTTGATTCATATCAACCAAAAACATTTTTCCGGGTTCTAATCGGCCGTGACGCACCACATCTTCTGGTTTTATATCAAGCACTCCAATTTCTGAAGCCATAATCACAAAGCCTGATTTTGTAACCGTAAAGCGCGATGGTCTCAAGCCGTTTCTATCCAAAAGAGCACCAATAACGTTGCCATCTGTGAACGGAATCGATGCAGGACCATCCCAAGGCTCCATGATACAAGCATTAAATTCATAAAAAGCTTTTTTCTCATCACTCATATTTTGATGATTTTCCCAAGCTTCGGGCACCACCATCATCATGGCTTCTGGCAAGGATCGACCTGTCATGAGCAACAATTCGATGACCATATCCATAGAAGCTGAATCTGATTTTTGATCTAAAATTATTGGAAATAATGATTTGATTTCGTCACCAAAAATGTCGCTTTTCATCAATTCTTCCCGAGCTCTCATTCGGCTTATGTTGCCACGAAGTGTATTGATTTCGCCATTATGGCACATGTAGCGAAACGGTTGTGCTAGTTCCCACGACGGAAAAGTATTTGTTGAAAAACGTTGGTGAACTAGTGCTAATCTTGTTACTAAGTCGCTGTCTAAAAGGTCGGTATAATAACGACTTATGTCTTCGGGCATCAATAATCCTTTGTAAATAATCGTTGTTGTAGAAAAACTTGAAAAATAAAATTGATGCAATTGTGATATTTTTGAAGCAATTATCTCATGTTCGGCAGTTTTTCTGGCTGCAAAAAGCTTGGCTTTAAAATCTATTTCTGCCAAATCTACCTTGTTTTTCCCTACAAATACTTGCATTACAGTAGGTTCTTTTTCTGCAGCTATTTTTCCTAAATTTGAGGCATCAACGGGAACTTTTCGCCATCCCAAAAGTGATAAATTTTGTTTTGCGATAGCTTTTTCAAAAACATTTTGACAATAAATTGTTTGATTGTTGTTTTTTGGCAAAAAAACCATACCAACGGCATAATCACTGGGTTGTGGAATTTCAAAATCACATACTTTTTTGAAAAAAGCATGCGGTATGTCAAACAAAATTCCTGCGCCATCACCGGTTCTACCATCTGCACTCACAGCTCCTCGATGTTCTAATTTGATAAGAATATCAAGTGCTTTGTGAATAATATCGTTTGATTTGACACCATTCAAATTACAAATAAAACCTGCACCGCAATTATCATGTTCAAATTCTGGTAAATACAAACCCTGCGCTTTCACTTTCATACCGTTGCTTTTTTATAGCAAAAATAATGATTATAGTGATTATTTTACATCCAATACAGCAAATTGATTCATTTTTATCAATAAATTAAAATAATTTATAAATATATTATAATTGATATTTTTAGACCAAAAAAATGAATATTTCATAAATTCAAACTAAATTTCTATTGTTTTTGAAATATGGTTTTTGGTTTTTTTATCAAAAAAGAAATCTACTCGACCCAAATTTATGCCATAACAACCTACCTGATTGACCAAAACAGCAATATCATCTAAATTTTTTATGATAGTAGGTTTATCCAAAAAGGTGTGCGTATGTCCGCCAATTATCAAATCAATGTTGCGAGTTTGAGCCGCTAATTTGACATCCGAGATTTTGTCGGGCTCATTTTTATACAGATATCCCAAATGTGACAAACAAATAATCAAATCACAGTGATGCTCTTTTTTTAAAACTTGTGTCATTTCATTTGCCCATTCCACTGGGTTTTCATAGACTGTTTCTTTATAATTTTTTTTATCAACCAATCCATTCAACTCAATACCAAGACCGAAAACTCCAATTTTGAGTCCTGCTTTTTTAAAAATCTTATAGGGTTTGATAATCCCATCTAAAACTGTGTTTTTAAAATTATAATTTGACACAACAAAATTAAAATCAGCATGATGCAATTGCGAATGAAACCCATCTATACCATTATCAAAATCGTGATTACCCATTGTTGCCAGATCATATTGCATCATACTCATCAATTTGAATTCTAATTCGCCACCATAATAATTAAAATATGGAGTTCCTTGAAAAATGTCTCCCGCATCAAGCAAAAGCACATTTGGATTCTCTTTGCGTATTTCGTTTATCATCGAAGCCCGTCTGGAAACACCGCCTTTGTTTGGATATTTTGGGTCATTTGCTGCAAATGGGTCAATGTGACTGTGCACATCGTTGGTATGCAAAATCGTAATATGTTTGGTATCAATAGTCGAAAATGATAATAATGGCAAACTTGGTATTGATAAAAGTGCTGCGCTCGAAGCCGTTTTTTGAATGAAGTCTCTTCTTTTCATAATCAAATTTATAATTTTTCGGTTGAAATTCGTTTGTCTTTGATGATTGGAACGGTGTCAACTGCAGTAAAATAATCGATCAAAATGTTCCGCAATTTATAGTCGAGGCTCACCATGCCAGTATTTTTTTTAAAAAACACCATATTGTCACCACCGTTAGCCAAATAATCTGACGTAACTACTTGATAATATGACTTTAAATCTAATGGAATCCCTTTGATTTTGATGTTTTTTGGTTCCAAATTTTCATCAATTTCAAAAGAAAATCCCGAAATTGGATGTGGTTTTTTTTCCTTTATTATATAGGTAGCAATTTCAAGAATTTGTTCGCCCTTTAATGTCACTACAACCGCCGAATTTTCAAAAGGCATTACTTCAAATGCGGTTCTTAATGTTACATTTCCTTTCCCAATGATGGAACGAATGCCACCATGATTGAGCAAACAGAGGTCGATAGCCTGGTTTTTTTGTTTCAAAAACAGCAAGTTACAGCGGTCAAGTGTGACATCTGCAAGTAAATTTCCTAAGGGAGTCTGCCATTTCCCGGATTTATCAATATTTCCCGGAGCATACGCCAAAATTGTATTCAAATCGGTATCGATTTTTGTTCTAAACGGTAGTATATAACGCTCTATATCAGGCATCTTAGCTACTGTACTATCAATTTTGATTTGTTTTGCAGATATTTTTGTAACTTGTGATTTTTGTAGATTACAGGAACCTAGAAAGAAAAATGTTAAGATTATAACAAAATAATGCCAATATGTGGGATACTTTTTTAGTTTTACCATCTGAAATGTAACTTATTTTAATTAAATTTGTAATCAAGTAAAAGTAATATGTTTTTAGATTTTATCAAGGATTTTTTTATAAAAAGAAAATTAAAAAACCGATTGTCACAATTTAGTTCTAATTTTTCTGTCGAGAAAATTAAAACTATTGGGGTTATTGTAGATGAAAGTTATTTTTTGGACAAACACAAATTGGTTCAAGAGTTGCTTGGTTTTGACATTGATTCGACCGATATTCAGTTGATGATTTATAAAGATAAAATCAAAAAAACGGAGGTTTTTGACACCCCTTTTTTAAGTTACAAAGATTTAAAATGGAATGGATCAATTGAAAATCAGGACGTTAAAAAATTTACATCTCAAAATTTTGATTTGCTCATTAATTATTACGATATAGAAAAAGCACCTTTATTGTTGGTTTCACAACAATCTAAAGCCAAATTCAAGGTAGGTTTTGCTACTATTGACAAACGAATAAATCATTTTATGATTGATACGGCTGCAGAAAATTATGTTGTTTTTACAAACGAATTGTTTCGATATTTAAAAATTTTAAACAAAATATAATATGCAATTATTTGAAGGAACAGGCATTGCGTTAGTAACTCCTTTCAAAGAAAATCTTTCTGTAGATTTTGATGCTTTGACAAGATTGGTTCATTTTGTGATTGATGGCGGTGTAGATTATCTTGTCATTTTAGGCACCACCGGAGAACCTGCAACACTATCTCATGACGAGAAAGAAATGGTTATTGCTACCATTATAGCGGCAAACAATGGGCGAGTACCATTGGTTTTGGGGGTTGGTGGCAATTCTACACAACGCATAGTTGATGAGATGCAAACACGTGATTTTCAGCATTTTTCAGCAATTTTGTCTGTTTCGCCCTATTATAATAAACCAACACAAGAGGGTATTTTTCAACATTTTTCTGCCCTTGCAAAAGCTTCTCCTCTGCCAATTATTTTGTACAATGTGCCCGGTAGAACCGCAAGTAATATGTTGCCCGATACCGTTTTTAGATTAGCAAATGCACATTCAAATATTATTGGAATCAAAGAAGCCGCTGGTGATATGGTTCAGGCGATGCAGCTTTTGAAACTTAAACCTAAAGATTTTTTGGTTATTTCTGGCGATGATATTTTGGCTTTGCCCATGATTTTGGCGGGTGGTTCAGGAGTAATTTCAGTAATTGGTCAAGGTTTTCCTTCAGAATTTTCTAAAATGATAAGATTTGGATTAACCAAAAATGTCACACAATCTTTTGAAATTCATTATGCCCTTATGGATATTATCGATATGATTTTTGAGCAAGGCAATCCAGCTGGCATCAAACAAGTTTTGCAAAACTTGGATATTTGTCAAAACCACGTTAGACTACCTTTGGTTGAAGTAGATGGGGGATTGGCTCAAAAAATTAAAAATTTCGTTGACAATTTTGATAAAAATACTAATTAATTTTTGAACAAAAACCAATTCAAAAATGTTTTTGTTTTTTTGCAATAAAACATTAGCTTTGCAGATTAAATAAAAGCAAAACTTTTAATATAAAAACCAATTCAATAATGACTAAATTTATTTCGATTTTGCTTGTTGTGCTTACTTTTTCTTCCTGCAATGAATATCAAAAAGCATTGAAGAATGACGAAGTTTCAAAAAAATATGCGGTTTCACTAAAAATGTACGAAGCCAAAAAATATTCAAAAGCAATTCGCCTTTTTGAACAAATAGCTCCATTATATAGAGGCAAACCACAAGCAGAAAATTTATTTTTTATGTATAGTCAATCTTTATACAAAACAGAACAATTTTATGCAGCGGGTTATCAATTTGAGAGTTTTTCATCAAGTTATCCAAAAAGTAGCAAAGTAGAAGAAGCTTCCTATCTGAGTGCGATTTGTTATACAGAAATGTCGCCAAATTACAGTTTGGATCAAGTTGATACCAACAAAGCGATTGACAAATTACAGCGTTTTATTGATGATTTTCCAAACTCAACTTATCTGCCTGATGCAAATGATAAAATAAAAATATTGAGAGAAAAATTAGAAAAAAAAGCATTTGAAGTTGCAAAACAGTACAACACAATTTCGGATTACAAAGCAGCTTTAGTCGCCTTAGACAATTTTTTGATTGATTTTCCAGGAACTCCATTTAAAGAAAAAGCATTATACTATAAATTTGATTCTGCATATAATTTGGCCATTAATAGTATTAATTCAAAAATGAAAGAACGACTAGATAATGCCAAAATTGCGAGTGTAGCACTGCTCAAATTTAATGCCAATACAGAATTTAAAAGTAAGGTTGACACGATGTTGGCTAAAATAGAAACCGATTTAAAACAATTTTCAAAATAAAAATAATGGATTTAAAGAAAACTAATGCACCTGTAAACACAATTACATACAATAAAACTGTGATTGAGCAACCCACTGGCAACGTTTATGAAGCGATAACGATTATGGCCAAAAGAGCCAATCAAATTAACGCTGAAATCAAGAAAGAATTGACAGAAAAACTAGAAGAATTTGCCACTTATAATGACAGTTTAGAAGAAGTTTTTGAAAACAAAGAGCAAATTGAGGTTTCAAAATTTTATGAAAAATTGCCAAAACCACACGCATTAGCCGTGCAAGAATGGCTTGACGACAAGATTTTTTATAGAGATGCAACAATCTAAATTGTAATGTCAGTTTTAAGCGGTAAAAAAATTTTATTGGCCATTTCTGGCGGAATAGCTGCTTATAAAACTGCCTCATTAACAAGGCTTTTTATCAAGTCTGGTGCCGAGGTGCAAATTGTTTTGACACCCGCTGCCAAAGATTTTGTTACAGCATTGACCTTATCAACATTGTCGAAGAAACCCGTTTTTTCGACTTTTTTTGAGCCCGAAAACGAAAACGAAGTGTGGAACAATCATGTAGATTTGGCACTTTGGGCAGATTTAATTGTGGTGGCTCCCGCAACCGCAAATACTATTTCAAAAATGGCAAATGGTGTTTGCGACAATTTATTGTTGGCCGTTTATCTCTCTGCAAAATGTCCAGTATATATAGCCCCAGCGATGGATTTGGATATGTATAAGCACCCCACTACGATTGAAAATCTTTCTAAATTGCAATCTTTTGGTAATTTTATAATTGCTGCCGAAATGGGTGAACTTGCAAGCGGTTTATCAGGCGAAGGCAGAATGGCCGAACCAGAAAACATAGTAAATTTTATCAGTGTTGAACTCGATAAAAAACTGCCACTTAAAGGCAAAAAAATATTGGTTACAGCTGGACCTACTTATGAAGCAATTGACCCTGTACGCTTTATAGGAAATTATTCTTCTGGAAAGATGGGGTTTGATATTGCAAATTGCGCAGCAAAAATGGGAGCAACGGTTATTTTGATTACCGGACCTACTCATTTGTCAATAAATCATCAATCTATTGAAATAATTAGGGTCAAATCTGCGTTAGAAATGTTTGAAGCCTGCCATCAATATTATGAGAATATGGATGCAGTTGTTGCTGCTGCAGCGGTAGCAGATTATAAACCCAGAAACGTTTCAAAGCAAAAAATAAAAAAAAGGGAACATCATCTTGTTTTGGAATTAGAGAAAACCAAGGACATTTTGGCATCTTTGGGCGCTATCAAAACACATCAATTTTTGGTTGGATTTGCTTTAGAAACAGAAAATGAAATTGAAAATGCCATTTTGAAAATTCAGAAAAAAAACCTAAATTTGATTGTTTTAAATTCGCTTCAAGACGAAGGGGCAGGTTTTGGAAAAGAGACCAATAAAGTTACTTTTATCGACCAAAATTTTGTCGTTGAACCAATGGAATTGAAATCTAAAGAAGCTGTGGCCGTTGATATTTTAACTAAAATAAAAAATCATTTGTATGTATAAAATCATATTGTTTTTGACCATTTTTGGTTTTGGAAAATTATTCTCTCAAGAGTTAAACTGTGCGGTAAAAGTAAATGCTCAAGCCACATCAAATCCCAATTTACCGGTTTTTCAAACACTCGAAAAAGCATTGAATGAGTTGGTTAATAGAACAAAATGGTCTAATTTGACCTATAAACAAAAAGAAAAAATAGGTTGTTCAATTTTTATAAATATTACCGCATTTAATGTGGATCAATTTGAAGGAACGATTCAAATTCAATCATTGCGACCCGTTTATAATTCTACTTATACTACTCCAATATTGAATTATAACGATAAAGATTTCACATTCAAATATATGGAATTCGAAAATTTGACTTTTAATGCAAATAGTTTCGACTCTAATTTGATTTCTGTGATTGCTTATTATTGCAATATTATTATTGGTTTGGACGCAGATACTTTTGCGCCATTTGGAGGCAAAGATGCACTGGAATCTGCCCAAGAAATTGTGAGCACAGCTCAATCTAGTGGATACAAAGGATGGATGCAGGCTGATGGAAATCAAAATCGTTATTTTTTTATAAATGATCTATTATCAAATACTTATACCCCGATTCGTGAAGCATTATTTGAGTATCATATCAATGGAATTGATCTAATGAGCGATAATTTAAAATCTGCAAAAAACAGCATTGCCAACACAATTTTGACACTTGAAAAGGTACATAATGTTCGACCAAATGCTTTTGTAACTCGTGTTTTTTTTGATGCTAAAGCTGATGAAATTCAATCTATTTTTTCGGGAGGACCAAATATCGTAATTTCAGATATGGTTGAAAAGTTGAATCGAA
This sequence comes from Bacteroidota bacterium, assembly GCA_031384845.1. Classification (GTDB taxonomy): domain Bacteria; phylum Bacteroidota; class Bacteroidia; order Flavobacteriales; family Flavobacteriaceae; genus Flavobacterium. The sequence continues at coordinate 9,421 of JANNBA010000053.1, read as the reverse complement.
TTTCTACCAATAATGCCAATAAATGGTCGGCAATTAAAAATTAAATTTTAAAAAATGCTTACTTCCATTCATATCAAAAATTTTGCATTGATTGAACATCTTTCTGTGGATTTCACGGCAGGTTTTTCTACAATTACGGGCGAAACGGGTGCAGGAAAATCGATTTTATTGGGGGCTTTAGCATTAGTTTTGGGCAAAAGAGCCGATTTGAATTCTCTAAAAAACAAGGATGAAAAATGCGTGATCGAAGCTGTTTTTGATTTGAATTTCTATGATCTGAAAACTTTTTTTGAACAAAATGATTTGGATTATGATGCAACAACGATTATTAGAAGAGAAATAGCTATAAATGGTAAATCGCGCGCTTTTGTAAATGATAGTCCCGTGAGTTTACAAATTTTGCAAGAATTGTCTGTTTTTTTGATAGATATTCATTCCCAAAATCAAACCCACGAATTGACAGAGGAGCTTGTACAGTTTCGGATTATTGATGCTTTGGCAAACCAACAAAATGAAATTGTCGCCTATGAGCTTGATTATCATTTGTTTAAAAAATTAAAAATTAATTTGGCAAATTTGATAGAGAAATATAAATCTGCTAATAAAGAAAAAGATTATAATTCCTATTTGCTAGACGAATTGATTGCATCAAAAATTGTTCCCGGTGAAGAGGTTGTTTTAGAATCGCGATATAAAGAATTAAACAGCGTTAGTGAATTAAAAGAAAATCTAAATAAAATTTTGTCTATTTCTGAAGATGAAAATTTAGGTATTTTACAAAATTTGAAAGATACCAAAAACAGTTTTCAAAAATTATCATCGATTTCGGATTCATTTTTAGAATTGAGCGAAAGATGCCAAAGCGTTTTGATCGAGTTTGACGACATTATTTTAGAAACAAATCATCGTTTAGACAATCTCATTACCGATCCTGCCGAATTGGAGCTTGTAAATCAAAAGTTATTGACAATTGATAATTTACAAAAAAAACACCAAGTTCAATCTTCACAAGAATTACTTGATATTCAAAATGATTTGGAGCACAAATTAGATATGGTTTATACTTTTGAATCCGAAATTAAGAGTTTGGAATCTAAACTTCATCAAATTGAAGCCGATTTGAACACAAAATCCAATCAAATTTCGAGTAATCGCAAGAAAACAATCCCAATTTTGGTTGATAAATTAGTTTTTATTTTAGAACAATTGGGTATGGCAAATGCAAAATTTAAGATTGAAATTTCTCCAACTGCTGATTTTCAAACAAATGGAAAAGATGCGATCGAATTTTTGTTTATGGCTAATAAAGGTTCGGATTTTGGATTGCTCAAAAAAGTTGCCTCCGGTGGAGAAATGTCGCGCATTATGTTGGCTACAAAAGCTATTTTGGCAGAATATTCAAAGCTACCCACCATAATATTTGACGAGATAGACACAGGAGTTTCAGGTGAAATTGCTAATAAAATGGCTTCAATAATGAAAAAAATGAGCGATAATATGCAAGTATTTTCAATTACACATTTGCCACAAATTGCCGCCAAAGGCGATACGCATTTTAAAGTATTTAAAACCACAAAAGATGATAAAACCTCAACTGAATTGATAAAAATCGAAGGGCAAAATCGTATTGTTGAAATTGCAGAAATGCTTTCAGGAAAGGATATTTCAGAATCGGCAATCAATCATGCCAAAGTACTGTTATTAACAAATTAATTATAAAAAAATGATTATTGAACCAAGAATGCGCGGCTTTATTTGCACAACAGCACATCCAAAAGGATGCGAGCAAAACATAAAAAATCAAATAGAATATGTACAATCCAAAGGAAAAATTGAAGGAGCTAAACGTGTATTAGTGATTGGAGCTTCAACAGGATTTGGTTTGGCTTCCAGAATCACAAGTGCATTTGGTTGTGATGCAGCCACGATTGGTGTTTTTTTTGAAAAACCACCTTCTGAAGGAAAAACAGCCTCGCCAGGTTGGTACAACTCGGCTGCATTTGAAAATGAAGCATCAAAAATAGGATTATATGCAAAAAGTATCAATGGTGATGCTTTTTCTGACGATATTAAAAAACAAACTATAGATTTGATTAAGCAAGATTTGGGTCAAATAGATTTGGTTATTTACAGCCTTGCTTCGCCGGTGCGTTTGCACCCAAAAACTGGTGTTTTGCACCGATCTGTACTCAAACCAATTGGGCAAATATACAGCAATAAAACTGTCGATTTTCACTCTGGGAAGGTTTCGGACATAAGTATTGCGCCCTGCGAAGGCGATGATATCGAAAATACTGTTACAGTGATGGGTGGCGAGGATTGGGCTTTTTGGATAGAAGCCCTTAAAAGCGAAAATTTATTGGCAAATGGCGCAACAACTGTGGCATATTCCTATATTGGATCTTCACTTACAGAAGCCGTATATAGAAACGGTACTATTGGAAGGGCAAAGGATGATCTTGAGGCAACAGCATTCTTGATTACAAATAGCCTAACAGCCATCAATGGAAAAGCATTCGTATCTGTCAACAAAGCATTGGTTACACAAGCAAGCTCGGCTATTCCGGTAATACCTTTATATATATCTATATTGTATAAACTGATGAAACAGGCCGGATCGCACGAAGGTTGTATCGAACAAATTCAAAGATTGTATAGTCAAAGATTGTATGCAAAAAATGATGTTTCGGTTGACGAAAAAGGCAGAATTAGAATAGATGATTGGGAAATGGAATCCGATTTGCAGGCTAAAATTGCTTTGCTTTGGGCGCAAGCCACCACCGAAAATTTGAACGATATAGGTGATTTAGAAGGATATAGATTGGATTTTCATAACCTTTTTGGATTTGGTTTCCCAGAAATTGATTATACCAAAGAAGTAAATGAAATGGTGCAAATCAATAGTATATTAAGCTAATTTCAGTAATAAAAGTATTACAAAAACATATATTTCAAGGGTATTATTAAATTAATACCTTTTTTTTTGAATTTAATTTAATTTTTTTTATACTTTAGCCCATTATTTTACAACTAAACACAATATTCATGAAAAAAATTACTTTATTATTTAACTTGCTATTATTGTTCTCGATAGGAGGTTATGCGCAATGTATTCGAACTACACAATTTCCAGCCACTGCCGTTGTTTCAAACAATCTTGGCTATCCTCAAAATGTATCTAATTGTAATTATACTACGGAATACGCGCAAGTTGATGGTTTAATTATTGGCGAAAATTATGTATTCACTTGTACGCTTGCGGGCGTACACAATTACATTACTGTAACAGATTTATCTAATAACGTGATTACTTTTGGGGATTCTCCATTAGCAGTTTCTGGTATGCCAATTGATCAAGTGAGATTGCATTATTCTGATGATGCGGCTTGTGCTGGTCAAACAGGATGTCATATCACTACGGTTTTACATTTATTGAGTTGTCCAATCCCAATGAATAGTGCTGTTACAAATATTACTACCACAAGTGCAGATTTTACTTGGGAGCCAGGAGGCGTTGAAACCGCTTGGGAAGTATTAATTTTGCCAGCAGGAAGTCCTGTTCCAACAGATGCAGACGCTGGAGTTGCAACAACCGCACTTCCTTACACCGATACCACATTAATGCCATCTACCGATTATGTTTTTTATGTAAGATCAAATTGTGGAAATGAATTTAGCCCTTGGAGTTTGCCATTGACCTTTGCAAGTTTGTGTATTCCAAATACAACCTTGCCTTGGACAGAAGATTTTGAAAATGTGGCCACAGGTACAAATATTTTCCCTAGCTGTTGGAATTATATCAATACATCAGGCGCATGGTCTATATCTACAACTCCTGTAGCAAACAATGGTACACATTCATTAAGAAGAACATGGAGTACAGATGGTTGGGCATTTACACCAATCACAACTTTAACCGCAGGTGTATCATACACTTTTAGTTATTTTATGAGAACAAATGATGCAATAGTAGGTTATGATTTGAACGTAGCCGTTGGAAATGATCAAACAGATGCCGATATGACAACAGAATTATTTGCTGTAACCGGCTTTCAAGACCCAAACTGGAATAAATATTCTTATGAGTTTACTCCAACAGTTACAGGAGATTATTCTTTTGGACTTCACGTTGTAGCTCCAAATCCACCAAACGGAATCAATTTTGATGATTTTAAATTAGCTGTAACACCAACTTGTATTGAGCCAACTTCTTTAGAAATTTCAAATGTAACAGCTACTTCCGCAACGGTTTCTTGGACTGCATCTACGACTGTACCAGCTGGCGGATACCAATATTATATTTCAAATGAAATTACGGCTCCAGATGCAACAACTATACCAACAGGAACTGTTTTAGCAGACACAACAATCAATTTATTAGGTTTAAATCCATCTACTATGTATTATATTTGGGTTAGATCGGCTTGTAGCCCAACAGATTTGAGCGATTGGTCTAGCAAAAAAGGTTTTGAAACGCTTTGTGTTGCTGTGACCGATTTTACTGAAAACTTTGATGCAATTACGATTCCTAATTTTCCAGATTGTTGGAAACGCGTTGGAACCGGTGGAAATGCAAATACTCAAGCAACCACAGGTTCACCTTCTGGACCAAATGTAATGTATATTTATAGTAGCTCAACTACAAGTTTGGGTGTAGTTGCTATGCCAGCAGTTTCTAATGCAGCTGATGGTTCACACTGGTTGAAATTTTTAACAAGAGCCAATTTTACAGTTGGAGGTGTTTTAGAGATAGGTTATCTGACAGATCCAACAGATGCAACTTCTTTTGTTCCAGTTTCAACTATTACTACAACATCTACTACTAATTGGGATTTACAATTTGCACAATTTGATTCAAGCATCGGTGCCAATCAAGTTTTGGCTTTTAGAAATTCAGGATCACCAGCAAATAGTATTTTGATTGATGATGTAACATGGGAACAAGTTCCTTCATGTGTTCAACCATCTGCTTTAGTCGTAGATTCAGCATCAATTTCAGAAAATAGTGCCAATGTTTCTTGGACAGATTCTACTTCTGCTCCTACAGCTTATGATTATTATATTTCTACTTCTAATACAGCCCCAGATGCAGCAACTGTTGCTACTGGTCAATCTGTTGCAGGTTTAAATTTTGTAGATTTGTTTGATTTATCTCCTGCAACTACCTATTATGTATGGGTAAGAAGTGTGTGTAGTGCAACAGATTCAAGCTCTTGGTCAGCTGCAGTCTCGTTTTCAACTCTTTGTTCTACTCTTGGAATTGTGCCAACCTATCAAAATGATTTTTCAGCTGCAGCTGCATGCTGGGCTTCAAATGATGCTGGTGATGTAACTACAGGGCCAACTGGAACAGGTTTAGGAATATGGGTCGCAGATGGTTTCTTAAACGCTGGAACAACGGGTGCAATTAAAGTTAATTTATATTCTCTTAACAGAATTGGGTGGATGATTACTCCAACTTTAGATTTATCTTCTGGAAACAATGATTTGAGTTTTGATTATGCAGTTTCAAATTGGAATGGAGTTGACGCTATTGCTATGGGCTCTGATGACACTGTTCAAGTATTATTGTCGGAAGACGATGGAGCAAGCTGGTCTTCGATTGCAACTTTTGATGTAAATGCTGGTATTAGCAATTCAACAAATGTGTTCTTAACCAATTTGACTTCTACAAGCGCAACTGCAAAAATCGCCTTCTTGGCAACAGATGGAGCTATAGACGATACTGAAGACTACGATTTCTTTATCGATAATTTTAAAATAGAAGCCATTTTAGGAACAGGAACATTGCATACAAATGCTTTTAATTTTTATCCAAATCCTGTAAAAAATATTTTGAATATTAATACTCAAAACATTTCAAATATGGCGGTATTTAATTTGTTAGGTCAACAAGTAGCTACAAAAGCAACTTCAAACAATTCCCAAATTGATATGTCAGCCTTAGCAAGTGGTACTTATTTAGTAAAAGTAACTGCCGACAATCAAGTAAAAACTATAAAAGTTATAAAAGAATAATAATTATTTTTTTTTTTTTCAAAAGCCACCATTTATGGTGGTTTTTGTTTTTAATAACGATTATATTTGTTAAAAATTAAAAAGATGAATTTTTCAATAATAATTCCCGTTTTTAATCGGCCAAACGAGATCATGGATTTGCTAGAAAGTATAGCCAATCAAGATTATACATCACATTTTGAAGTCATTATTATCGAAGATGGATCTACGAATGACTGCGAAAGTATTGTAACTAAATTTCATAAAAAGATAGATATTTCCTATCATTTCAAAGAAAATTCTGGGCCAGGCAACTCCAGAAATTATGGAATGCAAATAGCAAAAGGAGATTATTTTTTGCTTTTTGATTCGGATTGTAAATTGCCTAAAAACTATTTGAGCGAGGTTTCAAAATCATTATCACAAAATTTTGTTGATTGTTTTGGCGGAGGAGATACCATTGACGATGGTTTTAATAATATTCAAAAAGCCATAAATTTTGCTTTAACTTCACCATTCACAACAGGCGGAATTAGAGGGTCAAATGAAAAATTGGGAAAATTTCAGCCACGAAGTTTTAACATGGGATTGTCCAAAAAAACCTTTGAAGAATCAAAAGGGTTTGGAAATATGCACCCCGGTGAAGATCCAGATTTGGTTTTTCGACTTTGGGATATGGGCTATAAAACCCGATTAATAACCACAGCAACAGTAGTTCACAAACGGAGAATCGATTTTGAGCAATTTAAAAAGCAAGTAAATAAATTTGGTAAAGCCAGAGTTATTCTCAATTTTAGACATCCAAAATATGTCAAACCAAGCTTTTTTGCACCAGCAATATTTGTAGTCGGTTTTTTTCTTTCGTTGATTTTGATTGTTTTTTTGCACGAAAGACTACTTCAATTGTATTTTTTATATTTTGTTGTTATTTTTTGTTATGCAACTTATCAAAACAGAAATCCTATTATTGGAGGATTATCGGTAGTGGCTACTTGGCACCAATTTTATAATTATGGAATTGGATTTATAGAAGCCTATTATAAAATAAATATCTTGAATCAAAAACCCGAAATTGCTTTTCCAGTGCTTTTTTTTAAAAATAAAAACCAATTTGAAAATAATATTATTTTAAAAAAAAAAATTGATACAAAACCAATTTCTAATCAAAGTGATGGATTTTTTAATGATACTATAAAATTTGAAACCAAAATTATAGGTTTGACTGGAGGTATTGGTAGCGGAAAAACTTCGGTGGCCAATTATTTTGAATTCAAAGGTTTTCCCATCTATAATTCTGATTTAGAAACCAAAAAATTGATGCAAAATCCTGTAATATTAGCTGAAATTCGCATAGAATTTGGTGATCATGTATTTGATGAATTGGTTCTAAATAGACAAAATTTGGCCAAAATAGTTTTTGAAAACCCCGATAAATTAGCAAAATTAAATGCAATTGTGCATCCGTATGTAAAAATTCATTTTGAGCAATGGTTTCAAAAACAGAAAGCGTTTCCATTTGTAATTAAAGAAGCTGCGATATTGTTTGAGTCCAAATTAAACACCATTTGTTTTAAAACCATTACAGTCAATGCAGATCTTGAAAAAAGAATTCAACGAGTTATGAATCGAGATAAAGTAAGTTATGATCAGGTTTTAAGCAGAATAAAAAACCAATGGACAGACGAAATGAGATCTGAAATGTGTGATTTTATAATTGACAATTCTGATTTAAAAAACACCGAAAGGCAAATTGATTTGATAATTGCGAATCTTCAAAAAACGTAATGTTAATCTTTGGTTAATATATTGAAAGATTAAATGTTAAAATGTTAATTTTGTATTGATGAACAAGATTATATTTCGAGTGCTGGTTTTTTTGATGAGTCTTTCTTTAATCGGGATTATATTAGTACAATTATATCTCATAAACACTTCTTTTTTAAACAACGAAGTGCAGTTTAAATACCACATCAAACAAATGCTAGACAATGTTTCTGAAAAAATGAAACAAGATGAGACCTATAGTATTCTAAATCAGTATAATATCCTTAAAGATAGCATCGGAAAAGATCCTATTAAGAGTCAGCTACTTGATTTTGTTTTGGTTCAAAAAAATAGAGTTACAAATGAAACTGTAGTATATTCAAACAGTATTATTGCACAAGATTTTAATATAAATCTTTCGTTCTTTGACAAAAAAAAGGATTCTATCACAGCGAAAAATTTTATTTCGACCAGAAAAACTGAAATTTTTTCGGGAAATTCTGTAGATAAATCAAATTTTCAGAGTAATCCAAAACCTGATATTACGATTAATAAATCTGGCAATATTGATTTATTAGACAAAGCACAATTTGAAATTTTTTTTAGTGATATTGTTGAAAATAAATTAATTAGCGAACGAGTTTCTTTGCAACAGCTTTTAAAATTATTGCAGGATCAACTTAAAATGTACGGTGTTGATACTCCATTTGAATTCGCTGTTTTCGAAAACGGTGTAATTTCGACAATAGAATCAGAAAAATTCAGTTTTGATGCTACTGACCATTTTAGCACGGCAATATTTACTGACAATGAAGGAAAAAGCAAATATGATTTGAAAATTAGTTTTCCAGAAAAGAAAAAATATTTGTTCTCTGACTTAATAAGCATCACGATCTTGTCTATTATTTTTACTCTAATCATAATAATTGCTTACAGCAGTGCTTTGAATCAACTGTTGAAGCAACGTCAAATTTCTGAAATTAAAACGGATTTCATCAACAATATGACACATGAGTTTAAAACGCCTATTGCAACCATAAATCTCGCTTTGGATGCTATCAAAAACCCAAAAGTTATTGATGACAAAGAAAAAATCCATCGTTATCTTCAAATGATTCGTGAAGAGAATAAACGAATGCACGCTCAGGTTGAAAATGTTTTGAGAATATCAAAATTAGAAAAACGAGAATTAGATATCAAAAAAGAGGCTCTTGATATTCACGATATTATCGAAGATGCTGTAGAGCACGTTAATCTAATTCTAGAGGATAGAGGCGGAAAAATAGAAATACATCTGAAAGCAAATCGAAGCGAAGCCTTGGTTAATGATGTACATTTTACAAACGTATTGGTTAATATATTGGATAATGCCATCAAATATTCGCCAGATATACCAAAAATTGATATTTTTTCAGAAAACATCAAAGATTTTATAATCCTAAAAATACAAGATCAAGGAGCCGGTATGAGCAAGGTAGCACAAAAACGAATCTTTGAAAAATTTTATCGCGAGCATACCGGCGATATTCATAATGTAAAAGGTCATGGACTAGGACTTGCATACGTCAAACGAATTGTCGATGATCACAACGGACAAATAACTGTCGAAAGCGAAAAAAATAAAGGAAGTACCTTTATTATCAAATTACCATTAATAAAC
>JANNBA010000049.1:0-2834 GCA_031384845.1 Bacteroidota bacterium | reverse complement strand
GATAATAACAACTGTTCCGGCATTAGTATTATGCCACTAAAAGTAACCAAATTGCCTAATATCGAAGTTCAAAGCAGTGGCAATGATTATGTATGTTTGAACAAACCCAACGATTATATCAGTATTGATGCGGCCGTTTTGAGTGGGTTTTCGTCTGATTATCAATTTTTTTGGTATTGGAACGGAACGCTACTTCAAAAAACAACCTACACCATTCAAATAAACCAACCTGGAACTTATACTGTTGATGTGTATAATGGTACAAAATGCTTTAAAACCAGAACAATAATCGTGCATCCGTCTGACATTGCTACTATCGAGAGTGTGGTTGTGAGCGATTTGAGCACCGAGAATTTGACCGAAAATTATACAGCTACCATCAATCTAACAAACCCAATCGTAGCCTACGAATATAGTATTGACGCACCTTCTGGGCCATTTCGAGCAGATAATGTTTTTGAAAATTTGACTATAGGTACGCATACGGCATTTGTACAAAATTTGCAAGGTTGCAATATTGCGAGCAGAGAATTTGTAGTGGTTGGTTATCCAAAATTCTTTACGCCAAATGGGGATGGTATTCACGATGTTTGGTCGGTTGCTGGAATTAATAATTTTTTTAATAGTAATAGCATTATTTATATTTTTGAAAGAACAGGCAAATTAATTACTCAAATAACTTCGCAAAACAGCAAAGGATGGAATGGCAATTTTGACGGAAAACCTGTACCTGCGGATGATTATTGGTTTGAGCTGCATTTTGGAGATGGTAAAATTTTTAGAGGGCATTTCAGTTTATTGCGTTAAAATTTTAAAAGGATGGTAGAACATTTGTTTTCTTATGGAACATTGCAATTAGAGAAGGTGCAATTGGAGGTTTATGGGCGAAAATTAATTGGCATAAGCACGCGATTGTTGCGTTACAGGTTAGCCGAAATCGAAATTAAAGATGAAACCGTTGTAGCAAAAAGCAATAAAAAAATCCACCCTATCGCACAATTCACGGGCATTGAAACTGATTTTATTGATGGTATCATCTTTGAAATATCAAATGAAGAGTTAATACGGTCTGATTGCTATGAAGTCGCTGATTATGAAAGAGTTGATGAGGTATTTACGAATCATAAAAAAGCGTGGATTTATGTTTGTAGAAAAACAAATCAAGTCAGAAAGGCAACAGTTTCATAATCCTATTTAGAATCCAAATAAATTTTGAAATGAAAATTAAATTTGTTTTGTATTTTTGTTTCCAACTTTAATTCTCAAAGCATCAGTCTTAAAAAAGTATCGATTAAATTAATCATTTTCTATGAAAAAAATTACTTCCTATATTTTCATTTTTGTTTGTCTTTTGAGTTCAAGAATCGCTGCTCAAAGCGACTGTATCGAGGCGATTGTAGCCTGTGGAAATACCGGTTTTCAAGGGCTAACCGTAAATGGGAGCGGGCTGCAAGAAATTTCGACCAATAGCTGTAGCAGCCAAGAAAACAATAGTATATGGCTTCGACTGCCCATAAAAAATTCTGGAACATTAGGATTTAATTTGGTGCCACAAAGTAATAGTATTGGCGAAGATTTTGATTTTTTTATCTTTGGACCAACCGCAAACTGTGGCAATCTTGGACAAGCAATTCGATGCTCTACTACAAATCCTGCGGCAGCAAATTTGAGTAACAATGTTACTGGTATGAATGCCACCGAAACCGATGTTAGTGAAGGTCCTGGAGTTGCGGGCAACAGTTTTGTAAAATGGCTAGATGTTGCTGCGGGCGATGTTTATTATATGGTGATTGACCGTCCTACAGGCTCAAGCGACTTTTCGTTGCAATGGACGGGAACGGCAACTTTCAAGACACCACCCGCGCTCAATATTCCTACTGCCAATGCGATTGATATTGAAAAGTGTGATCAAGACGGCATTTTTGATGGCAAAACCAACTATGATTTGACACAAAACACGCCAATAATTATTGGTAATCAGCAAGACGTTGTGGTAACCTATCACGAAACACAAAATGACGTTACTACTGGAGTTAATGTAATCTTGAATGCCAATTCATTTATAAATTCTACTAATCCGCAACAGCTTTTTGTTAGAATTACTGATGTTCTGACCGATTGTTTTAGCGCTACTAATTTTCTAATCAAAATTAGAAATTCGATGGAGTTTCCAAATAAAAAAGTTTTTTTATGTGACGATATTGCGGATGGTGATAGCACAAATGGAAAGACAAGCTTCAACTTGAACCTTGTTACGGCCACCATTTTTGAAAATCAAGATACTTCTAGCTTTACAATTTCTTATTTTCCGTCTCAGTTGGACGCAGAGAATAGTACCAACCAAATTATGGGGAATTTCACAAATACAATCGCAACACTTCAACCGATTTTTATCAAAGCAAGCAGTCCGATATATTGCGAAGCGATTCAAAAAATTGAATTGAACGTAAATCCTGTTCCTACAAGTAGGGTTATCACGCTCACCCAATGTGATTTTGGGCTAAATCCAGATGGTTTTGTGGTTTTTAATTTGGCTGAAGCCAACGAATTTTTTACAAGCAATGACCCAAATTTGACCGTCAAATATTTTGAAAATAACGCTTCCCTCCTATCAAATACGCCTTTAGCATCCAATTATACCAACACTTCAATTGGACAAAATGTGATTGCCAAAGTTACAAATACTACAACGGGATGCAGTAGTTTGAGCAATTTGATTTTGAATGTAAATGTGATTCCGTCTCAGCAATTGTCTATTTTGGAAAATTGTGATAATATTCAAGAAAGCGGACTTGTACCTTTTGATCTGACCTCGGCACAGATTGTACTTTCTG
>JANNBA010000156.1:0-8031 GCA_031384845.1 Bacteroidota bacterium | reverse complement strand
GTAATGTTTGTGGCATCAAGCAGAAATATTGCATTTAATCTCTACAAAGAAATTATTGCTTTGCGACCAGATTGGGCAAAAATTAAAGAGTGTGATGATGGTTTAAAATTGACCGAAAAAGAGCGTAAAGAAATTAAACCAATCGAAAAAATAAAACTAATTATGACTCGTGGCAAAGACGATGCAAAAGATTTGTATGATGCCATTGGTTCAAAAGAAGAGAAAAAAGAATTAGACCGTCAATTTAAAAACGAAAAATCAAATTTCAAAATTGCAATGGTAGTCGATATGTGGCTTACAGGTTTTGATGTTCCGTTTTTAGATACTATTTATATCGACAAACCATTGCAGCAACATTCATTAATACAAACTATTTCAAGAGTAAATCGTGTGTATGAAGGAAAAGAAATGGGATTGGTTGTAGATTATATTGGTATTAAAAGCAATATGAATGCAGCCCTAAAAAAATATTCTGTTGTTGGTGGAGATGATTTTGAAGATATTGAAAAAGCAGTTGTTTTAGTAAAAGATCAATTAGATTTATTATCAAAATTATTTACAAATTTTGACGGTACTTCTTATTTTAAAGGAACACCATTACAACAATTGCATTGCTTAAACCGTGCTGCCGAATATGTGCAACTAACCGCCGAAATTGAAAAAAGATTTATGGCTATGGTCAAAAAACTACGTTCAGCATATAGTTTGTGTTGTTCAAGTGATGACATTTCAAGTATAGAAAGAGATTTTATTCATTTCTATTTTGCAGTAAGAGCCATAGTACATAAACTAACAAAAGGCGAAGCGCCAGATGCAGCACAAATGAACGAACGGGTTCAAAAAATGATTGAAGAAGCCATTATAAGCGAAGGAGTTGAGGAAATTTTTAAATTAGGAAAAGGCGAACACGACGGTCAAGAAGATATATTTAGTGAGGAGTATATGGCTAAAATTGATAAAATAAAATTGCCAAATACAAAAATAAAATTGCTTCAAACCTTGCTAGCAAAAGCCATTGAAGAATATAAGAAAGTCAATAAAATAAAAGGGGTTGATTTCTCTAAAAAGTTAAAAAAATTGGTTGATGTCTATAACGAACGAAAAGAGTTTGATGTATTGCAAAGTGAGGTTTTAGAAGATGTGGCGCAACAATTTGCTGATTTATTTGCAGAGCTTAAACTAGAGAGAAACTCATTTATGGAGTTAGGTATTGACTTTGAAGAAAAAGCATTTTATGACATTCTAAAAGCCATTGCAATAAAATTCAAATTCGAATACCCGGAAGATAAATTAATCAAATTATCCAAAGAAGTTAAAAAAGTAGTTGATGATAAAGCCAAATATACAGACTGGGCACAAAGAGACGATATAAAAGCAGAATTAAAAGTTGATTTGATTATTACTCTTGACGAAAACGGTTATCCACCAGTAACCAAAGACGAAGTTTTTAAGGAAATATTTGAACAAGCAGAGAATTTTAAAAAGTATAAAGCGATTTAATATTAAAAAATAACCATTTTTGTCAATACAAGAAAAAAATTGTGCTTTCAACCACTCCTCTCAAACCCCACCCCGTCTAATCTCGCCCCGACGTAGCGGCATCCTTTTTGGGTTTTCTTTTTCAGAAAACCCAAAAAGATATAGCGTGCGGCGGGACAGGTGGTCTGAAAAATCGACTGTGCTGCGCCAAAAAAATAGAAAAAGAAACAGACCGCTTTCAAAATCACGTTCAACAAATCATAAATGTTTTTGAAACGCTTTTAAATCAAAAAGTTAATCCCTAAATTTGCAAAAAATTTCAACTAATATTCTACCACATGAGCACAACCACAATGCCATACATCGCTTTTAAAGTAAAAGATATCTCGCTTGCCGCTTGGGGGCGCAAAGAAATTGAATTGGCCGAGGCCGAAATGCCTGGACTCATGGCGCTTCGAGCAGAATACAAAGACGAGCAACCCCTTGCTGGCGCTCGCATTGCTGGCTGTTTGCACATGACCATTCAAACCGCCGTATTGATAGAAACCCTCATAGCACTTGGTGCCGAAGTAACCTGGAGCTCTTGCAACATCTTTTCGACACAAGACCAAGCCGCCGCCGCAATTGCTGCCGCAGGCATACAAGTATATGCTTGGAAAGGCCTCAACGAAACCGATTTTGACTGGTGTATCGAGCAAACACTCTTTTTTGGCGAAGACCAAAAACCTCTAAATATGATTCTTGACGACGGTGGCGATCTAACCAATATGGTGATCGACCGCTATCCAGAATTGGTAGCCGGCATCAAAGGTTTGAGCGAAGAAACCACCACCGGAGTTCACCGCCTCTATGAACGTGTAAAAGCCGGAACCCTACCAATGCCCGCTATCAACGTAAACGACTCTGTAACAAAATCAAAATTTGACAACAAATATGGCTGCAAAGAAAGCGCCGTAGATGCCGTGCGCCGCGCCACAGACATTATGCTCGCCGGCAAACGTGTGATTGTGTGCGGCTATGGCGATGTTGGCAAAGGCACAGCAGCCTCATTTCGCGGTGCAGGATCCATAGTAACCGTGACCGAAATAGACCCAATATGCGCCCTACAAGCCGCTATGGACGGCTTTGAAGTCAAAAAATTAGACAACGTAGTCACCACCGCCGATATTGTAATCACCACCACAGGCAACAAAGATATTGTCTTGGAACGCCACTTTAGACGCATGAAAGACAAAACAATTGTTTGCAACATTGGCCACTTTGACAACGAAATAGACATGGCATGGCTCAACCAAAACTATGGCGATACCAAAGTCGAAATCAAACCACAAGTTGACAAATACACCATCGATGGCACCGAAATATTGATTCTTGCCGAAGGCAGATTGGTCAATCTGGGCTGCGCAACAGGCCACCCAAGTTTTGTGATGAGCAACTCCTTTACAAACCAAACCCTAGCCCAAATCGAACTCTGGAAAAACGCCGCCGCCTATAAAAATGAAGTATATATGCTGCCAAAACACCTCGACGAAAAAGTCGCCTTCTTGCACCTCGAAAAGCTCGGCGTAGAACTCGAAACCCTACGTACAGACCAAGCCGACTATATTGGCGTAGCCGTTCAAGGCCCATTCAAACCAGAATATTACAGATACTAAAACCACCAAAAAGCCCTGCATTAGCGGGGTTTTTTTTTGGGCGTGCCCCTACGGGTCGGTCTCCGGCTCCCGCTTTTTGGGCTGGCTGAAAAACGCCAGCCCAAAAGAGCTCCGCCTTTGCCCTCACGCAAGCCGTTGAAAGACGCCATTTTCTTTGAAGACGTTTCGTTTTCAAAAGACATTTTGCCGTGAAGCATTTTGGATTGAAGAACACCAATTATCACGAATTGTACCTATGAAACAAAAAAAGATCCCGTCGATAAAGGCTTCGCCATTGTGATTGTACCTCAACCGCAGCAAAATCTAGCTGTTTGTCCAGCCGAAAGACGCCATCACAAGTGGGACAAGCAAAATGCCCTACGCCGTTTGTCTCGCCACAAGATTTCTCGATTCGTGTTTGAAACAACAATTTGTCCCGAAAACCTACAAATAATGAATAACGAATAATCAATAGCTATCGTCCAACCAATTCAAACTTACTGCTTTGATTGGCAATTCTTATCGTAAAACTACCCGGCTCTGCAATCCATTTGAGATTGTTGTTTACAAATTGAAGGTCGCTTTGCGTGAGTTCAAATGTAACTATTTGGCTTTGATTGGGTGCTAAATCAATTTTTTCAAAACGTTTTAATGCCTTTACCTCTGGTGTTATACTCGCATAATCATCAGACAAATAAAGCATTACAACTTCCTTTCCGCTTCGGGCTCCAATATTTTTGACCTCAACAGAAACAGTAATAGTCTGGTTTTTGGTCATCGATTTTCGATTGGTTTTTAGATTGCTGTATTCAAAAGTTGTATAGGATTGTCCGCTACCAAATTCAAATTGCGGGGAGTAGCTTTTTTCATATTTGGCATCATTGTTTTGTTCTTCGTCGCCAAGGCTTTCGCTGTATTTTCGGTTGTATTTTTCTAACGAATTTGGATAACGCGGATAGTTGTATGGCAATCTTCCGCTTGGATTGATATCGCCACAAAGCAGGTCAGCAATGGCTCTTCCGCCTTCGTTTCCGGGCAAATAGCATTGAACGACGGCTTGCATTTTGTCTTCAAATTGGCTTATAAGTCGAGGGCGTCCTTCGTTCAAAACCAGCACGATAGGCTTGTTGGTTTTCGCCAAAGCCAATGCCAATTGGGTTTGCGCTTCGGAAATATACAAATTACTAATATCGCCGGGTGTCTCGGTATAATTTTTTTCGCCCAGACACAAGACAATTGTTGTAGCGTTTTGTGCCATTTCTACCGCTTTTGTAATTTCGGCTTCGTCGATAGCGTCAAAAGTGCAGCCAGAAGCGTATAACACGTTTTGGTTACCCAATTTTTGTTGAAAGGCTTCCAGAATTGTGAGCTTGTCTGCTGCTATCGTATCTGCATTTTCGCCTTGCCAGTTGTAGGTCCAGCCACCGTTGAGGTATTTCATACTGTTGGCCGATGGCCCTACTACTAATATTTTTTGATTGGTTTTGAGGGGCAAAATGGCATCTTTGTTTTTGAGCAGCGTAATCGATTCTGCCGCAGTATTATAGGCTACATCGGTATATTCTAGGCTGCCAAATTTGGGATAATCTTCGAGCTTTGCCACGGTGTTTTCAAACAAACCGAGCTCGAATTTTAATTTTAAAATACGAGAAACCGCATCGTTGATGCGTGACATTGGCACTTCGCCTTTGGCTACTAAATCCAACAAATGGGTATAAAAGCTGTAATCTTCGGGCACCATGCTCATATCAATTCCAGCGAGGACAGACATTTTTACGGCTTCGCGCTCTGTTTGTGCTACTTTGTGGCGGGTGTGAAGATAGATAATATCTTTCCAATCCGTTACAACAACGCCTTGAAAACCAAGTTCGTTTTTAAGAATCTGGGTGATGTATTGATAACTTGCATGAACGGGTGTCCCATTGATTTCGCCAGAGCTTATCATAATGCTTTTGGCACCAGCCTTGATAGCGGCTTGATATATGGTCAAATCATATTGGCGCAAAATGCGTTCTGGAATGATGCTTGGGGTTCTGTCTTTTCCGGTTGTTGGGCTACCGTATCCCAAATAATGCTTGATACAGGTGGCTACATTGTATTTTGACCCCACATTTTCTGCCTGAAATCCGCTGATCATTGCGGTTGCCATTTTGGACGACAAATAAGTGTCTTCGCCAAAAGATTCCCACATTCTGGACCAAGACGGATTGCGTGGCAAGTCTAAATCTGGCGAAAAAACCCATGGAATAGACGATGCTCGTGTTTCATAAGCCGAGATTGCGGCAGCATTTTTTACAAGTGCTGTATTAAAAGTAGCTGCCATTCCAATTTGTTGCGGAAAAAGGGTTGCTCCTTTGGTATAACTTGCGCCATGAATAGCGTCAATGCCGTACAAAACAGGGATTTTGAGTTTTGTTTTGTTGGTTTCGGTAGCGAGTGTTGTCATCACTTTTTGCCAGCCTTCAATAGTTGGTGCTCCTGGATTTGGCACGTTCAGGATAGAGCCAATATGATACTTCAGTATGCCGTCAGACAATTTTTGTGGGTCGAATTCGCCTATTGTTCCGTTTTTTTCAAAAAAAGTAACCGTGATTTGAGTCATTTGCCCAATCTTTTCTTCGATTGTCATTTTGGATAATAAAACGGTCGCTTTTTTGTCGATTTCGGTATTTGTAAGGTTGGATTGTCCAACTGAAATGTTTGAATAAACGAGAATAATCAGTATAAAAAGCTTTTTCATTTTGGTTTTTTTGTAAATTAACTTTCAAAAATAGTTTTTTTAAATAAGATTTCATTGTTTTTGAAATTAATATTTCAAATCAAGATAAATATCAATTCATTGATAGTTTCAGAAACTTGGATTATATTTGTAAAAGCAAATGTTATTGTAATATATGCTGCAAAACACCGATATTATAGTATAGAGAAAGTACCGTTTCTAGGGCTTATAAATCCTACATTTATTAAATTTAATGATGATTATGAAAAAATTCAAACAAGGATTGCTTATTTTGTTTTCGGTTTTGCTGATTTTGGCAATCGGAATAGTGGTTTATGGTTTTTATTTACGACCAAAATACGAAGGAGAACTAAAACTTCGGCATATACAAAAACAAACCACCGTATATTTTGACCAATACGGTATCCCACATATCTATGCAAATTCTCAAAAGGATGCTATGGTGGCTCTGGGCTACGTTCATGCACAAGACCGACTATGGCAAATGGAGTTGCTTCGCCGCATTGCGCCCGGTAAATTAGCGGCTATTTTTGGAACAAAAGCCCTGAAAACAGATCGTTTTTTTGCGGGTTTGGGCATCGAAGAAGCTTCGGAAAAAGCGATAGCGCAATTAGACAAAAATAGCGAAAGCTATCAATTATCTATGGCTTATCTTGACGGTATCAACCAATTTATCGAGCAAGGACAAACGCCGGTAGAATTCAAATTATTGGGTTTGACCAAAACAAAATTTGAAATTAAAGATATTTATAATGTTTTTGGTTTTATGTCATTTAGCTTCGCTATGGCGCAAAAAACAGATCCGCTACTTACGGATATAAGACAAAAATGGGGCGCGTTGTATTTGCAAGATTTTGGAATAAATGGCGAGTTGAACACCACTCAATTGCAAAATTTTGATGGTAAAACGACCCAATTTAGCCAAATTTCTTCCGCTGTAACGGCATTATTAGAAGATACAAAAATACCCACTTTTATTGGTAGCAATAGTTGGGTTATTGGTTCCAAAAAAACCAAAAACAGCAAAGTTATATTGGCAAACGATCCACATATTGCATTTTCGCAACCTGCCACTTGGTATGAAGCGCACATTAAAACCCCTGATTATGAAATGTATGGTTATCATTTGGCAGGAACTCCATTTCCTCTTTTGGGACACAATCGCAAGTATGCTTATGGTATTACAATGTTTGAAAATGATGATATCGATTTGTATCAAGAAACCGAAAATCCCAAAAACAATAAGCAATATGCTACGCCAACAGGTTTTGAAAACTATACTTTTTTGAAAAAAATAATCAAAGTCAAAGACAGCAGCGATGTGGTTTTGGAAGTCAAAATCTCGCGACATGGCACGATTATGAACGGTATTTTGGATGGATTGAATGCTACAAAACCCGTGGCCATGTCCTGGACCTATACACAACAGCCCATCAAGATTATTGCCGCAACCTATGCACTATGTCATGCCAAAAACCTAACCGATTTTAAATCAAATATTGCCCTTATAGCAGCACCTGGACTTAATATTATGTATGGCGATGCGCTTGGCAATATTGCATGGTCAACTTCTGGAAAACTTTATAAACATCAAGCGGGTGTAAACCCCAATTTTGTACTTGATGGTGCTTCTGGAAAAGATGATGTTGCGGAATATTTGGATTTTTCAAAAAATCCACATGCTACAAATCCACCAACTGATTATGTGTATTCGGCTAACAATCAGCCACAAGCGGTTGATGGTTTTTTGTATCCGGGTTATTATTTGCCCGAGGATCGTGCCAAAAGAATCACCGCCTTGTTGACGCCAAAAAATGATTGGGACAAAGAATCAGTCAGCAAAATGATTGTTGATAATAGCTCTTCGACGGCGCAAGATATTGTGCAATCGATGTTGGCAAACGTAACATTTGAGATGTTAAACACCAATCAAAAAAAGGCTTTTTTGGTTCTAAAAAACTGGAAAGCGAGCCACAATTTGCAAGATACTGCCCCAACGATTTATAACAAGTGGTTGTTTTTTTATCTAAAAAATACTTTTGAAGACGAGTTGGGCGAAGCTAATTTTAAGGTTTTTATGAACACCCATATTATGAAGCAGGTGATTGCTGCGCAAATCAAAAACGAAAACTCTCCTTGGTGGGATAATGTTTCGACTGAAAAAATGAAGGAAAACAG
>JANNBA010000019.1:0-44250 GCA_031384845.1 Bacteroidota bacterium | reverse complement strand
TTGTTTATTTAATCAAAAGTAAGGGTTGTGTTTGCTTTTGTGTCAAATGTATCGGCATTGAAATGCTGGTTGCCAATATAATTCATGCCCAGATAGGAGGCAGATTTTTTGAAGGGGATATAAAAATCGAAATCGATTTTGTCGTCATGAGAATTTGAAATAACGGCAAAATTTTTGCCTCGAAGTTGTCTTCCGGTTTCTTTTTCTATCCTTATTAGATCTGAAAATCTATCAAAAAACACTTTCATAATGCCGCTCATCGAGTACCAATATATGGGTGTTGCAAAAATTAGGGTGTCATATTTTTCAATGATTTTTTTTATTAGTGGCAAAAAGTCGTCGTTGGTGTTTCTACTTTCATAATCATAATATGAAATTTCAAAATCGCTTAGATTGATGATTTCCGCGTTGATTTGAAGTGCTATTTTGTCAACGATTTTTGTAGTATTTCCGATTTTTCGTGAGGATCCTACAATAATTACTTTTTTTTTCATGTTATCCTACGCTTCCTTCCAAACTAATTTCTAATAATTTCTGGGCTTCGACGGCAAATTCCATGGGTAATTTGTTGAGTACGTCTTTGCTAAATCCATTGACTATCAGTGCGATGGCTTTTTCTGTTGGTATGCCTCTTTGGTTGCAATAAAAAACTTGGTCTTCGCCAATTTTGCTGGTTGTGGCTTCGTGCTCGATTTTTGCGGAGGGGTTTTTGCTTTCGATATACGGAAAGGTGTGTGCGCCGCAGTTGTTGCCCATCAAGAGCGAATCGCATTGCGAAAAGTTGCGTGCGTTGTCTGCTCTTGACGAAATTTGAACCAATCCTCGGTAACTGTTTTGTGATTTTCCGGCTGATATTCCTTTAGAAATTATGGTAGATTTGGTGTTTTTGCCAAGGTGTACCATTTTGGTACCGGTGTCTGCTTGCTGAAAATTGTTGGTCACGGCGATGCTATAAAATTCGCCTACCGAGTTGTCACCTTTTAATATGCATGAGGGATATTTCCAGGTTACGGCACT
This sequence comes from Bacteroidota bacterium, assembly GCA_031384845.1. Taxonomy (GTDB): domain Bacteria; phylum Bacteroidota; class Bacteroidia; order Flavobacteriales; family Flavobacteriaceae; genus Flavobacterium. The sequence goes on along the minus strand of JANNBA010000019.1, from coordinate 43,233 downwards.
GCCGGTTTCTACTTGTGTCCATGATATTTTGGCGTTTTTTTCGCACAATCCTCGTTTGGTTACAAAATTAAAAACGCCTCCTTTTCCTTCTTTATTGCCTGGATACCAGTTTTGTACGGTCGAATATTTGATTTCGGCATCGTCCATGGCTATGAGTTCTACGCAGGCGGCGTGCAATTGGTTTTCGTCTCGACTTGGTGCGGTGCATCCTTCAAGGTATGACACATAGCTGCCTGCGTCTGCAATGACCAAGGTTCTTTCAAACTGCCCGGTTCCGGCTTGATTGATTCTAAAATAGGTTGATAATTCCATTGGGCATCTTACGCCTTTTGGTATATAACAAAAACTGCCGTCAGAAAATACTGCCGAATTTAGGGCGGCATAAAAATTGTCTTTTTGTGGTATGACGGTTCCTAAATATTTTTGGACTAGCTCGGGATATTCGCGAATGGCTTCGGAAATCGAACAAAAGATAATGCCTTTTTCGGCGAGAGTTTTCTTGAATGTGGTGGCTACTGATACCGAATCGACAACGATATCCATGGCTACGCCAGACAACATTTTTTGTTCGTCTATAGATATTCCTAATTTTTTGAAAGTGGCTAATAGTTCTGGGTCAACCTCGTCCAAACTTTCATATTTGGCCTTGCTTAATGGTGCAGAATAATAGGATATTGCTTGAAAATTGGGCTTTTCATAATGCACATTGGCCCATTCTGGTTCGGTCATTTCTTGCCATGCTCTAAAGGCTTCGATGCGCCAATCTGTCATCCATTGGGGTTCTTCTTTGCGATGCGAAATGGCCCGCACAATATCTTCGTTGAGCCCAACAGGAAAGGTGTCTGATGCAATGTCAGTATAAAATCCGTATTCGTATTCTTTGGTTTCGAGTTCTTCTCGAAGATCGTCTTCTGTATATTTCATTAAAGGATTACCTTAATATGGTTTGTAAATTTGATGTTTTTTGAAAACAAAATGTTTTTTGAGAAAATTTATAAAGAAAATGATTCGCCACATCCGCAGGTTCGGCTTGCATTTGGGTTGTTAAAAACAAATCCTTTGCCGTTCAAACCGCCTGAAAATTCTAATATTGTGCCTGCCAAATAAAGAAATGATTTTTTTTCGACGGCAATTTTGATGTTATTTACTTCAAAAACTTTGTCGGTTTCGCCAATTTGTTTGTCAAATTTTAGTTCATAAGACAATCCAGAGCAACCACCGCTTTTTACACCAACCCGAACATAGTCGCGAGAGGCATCAAAACCGTCTTCCTGCATCATGCCTACAATTTTTTGGCTTGCTGTGTCAGATACTTGTATCATTGTTATTTTGATTTTGTCTAAATTAATTGCAAAGATATTGCTTTTTGAACTGCTATTGAAACTTCTTTAGATTTTTATCAAGACATTCGCAATAATTTTGCATTTTTGAATAGCACTTTTGATGATTCAAAATTAGAATTTAATGTGTCATTGCAATTGTAATGATACTAATCTTTGAACCGGGAATTTTCAAAACGGCGCGGGCACAAGCTTCTAACGTAGCCCCGGTTGTTAGAACATCGTCTATCAACAGAAAATGTTTGTTGTGCCACAATAGATTATCATAAACATCAAAAACGTCTTCGTTTATTTGCGTTCTTTTTTCAAAAACTTGGACTGCTTGTTTTTTCGCATATTTTTTTCTGTACAAAACGCTTTCGTCATAGGGTATTTTCAAACTGACTGACAAGGCTTTTCCAAAAGTAGTTACTTGATTAAATCCTCTTTCGCGCAAGCGTTTTGCATGAAGTGGTACAGGCAATATCAAATCAACGGTACTAATAAAATCTAGGGTTTTTAGATCCTCGGCATACCAATTTCCTAAAATTGTTCCTATCGCTTCGTGCCCACGATATTTCAGGCTGTGGATCAATTCTTGTACGATTCCGGCTTTGTTAAAATACAAAAAAGACGAAACATGATCTGCTGAAATTCTGCCGTAAAATTTCTTAAAAGCCTCGTTTTCTGGGTTCAAAAAAAACTGAGTTAGCGGTAATTCGTGCCTACAATTGGTGCAAATTGTATTTTCATTTTCTAACAAAATAGATTTGCACCCGGAACAAATTTTAGGAAAAATGATATTTAGCAGACTTTTAATCATAAAAAAAGCAATTAAAAATATAAATTTATGAAAATTGTATAATAAAACTAAAAAAAGAGGATTTATTTTCAAAATTGAACTTCAGTTTTATATTTTTGCAATATGGCAAAACAAGAAGATTTATTCAAAAATGTAATTTCGCACGCAAAAGAATACGGATATATATTTCCGTCAAGCGAAATTTATGACGGCCTTAGTGCTGTGTATGACTATGCCCAAAACGGTGTAGAACTCAAAAAAAACCTACGCGAATATTGGTGGAAATCGATGGTTCAAATGCACGAAAATATTGTTGGGCTTGATGCTGCAATTTTGATGCATCCAACAACCTGGAAAGCCTCTGGCCACGTTGACGCTTTCAACGACCCACTCATAGACAACAAAGACAGCAAAAGACGCTATCGTGCGGATGTTTTGATAGAGGATTATGCCGAAAAATTGAACCAAAAAGCCGAAAAAGAAATTGAAAAAGCAAGTTTACGATTTGGTGCAGATTTTAATCGAGCCGAATTTGTAGCCACAAACCCTCGTGTTGTGGCATATTTGTTGCGCAAGAACGAAATTTTGGCAAGAATGGCAAAATCACTTGGCGACGAAAATCTTGAAGATGTTAAACTTTTGATAGATGAATTAGAAATCGCTTGTCCAGAAACAGGCTCTCGTAATTGGACAGAAGTGCGACAATTTAATCTTATGTTTGGCACCAAATTGGGCGCATCGGCAGATACTGCTATGGATTTGTACCTTCGTCCAGAGACGGCTCAAGGTATTTTTGTCAACTTTTTGAACGTTCAAAAATCTGGAAGAATGAAAATTCCGTTTGGCATTGCACAAACTGGAAAAGCGTTTAGAAACGAAATCGTAGCGAGACAATTTATTTTTAGAATGCGAGAATTTGAACAAATGGAAATGCAATTTTTTGTAAAACCAGGCGAAGAAATGAAATGGTATGAATACTGGAAAAACACCAGATTAAACTGGCATTTGTCACTTGGTTTGGGCAAAGAAAATTATCGTTTTCACGATCACGAAAAATTGGCTCACTATGCAAATGCGGCTGCTGATATCGAATTTAATTTCCCTTTTGGGTTCAAAGAGCTTGAAGGAATCCACTCTCGAACAGATTTTGATTTGAAAGCGCACGAGCAGTTTTCTGGAAAAAAAATGCAATACTTTGATACAGAAACCAACGCCAATTATACCCCGTTTGTGGTAGAAACTTCCGTTGGATTGGACAGATTGTTTTTGGCAGTTTTTTCAAATTCTCTGCACGAAGAAACCCTCGAAGACGGTTCTTCAAGAACTGTTTTGCGACTACCATCAGTTTTGGCTCCCACAAAAGCTGCCGTATTGCCTTTGGTAAAAAAAGATGGATTGCCAGATATTGCACGTCAAATTATTGCAGATCTAAAATGGGATTTTAATGTAACTTATGATGAAAAAGACGCCGTAGGAAGACGTTATCGCAGACAAGACGCTCTTGGAACTCCTTTTTGCATTACGGTGGATCATCAAACTATTGATGACCAAACGGTTACAATTCGATATCGCGATTCGATGAAGCAAGATCGAGTAGCAATTTCGGCACTCAAAGAAATAATCGAAAACGAAGTTGCTATGAAAAATTGGCTTTCAAAAACCCTGGAATAGTGCAACTTTAAATACTGTGTATCGATTTTTTTAAAACCGATACACATTATTTTCTTTAAAAATATCGGCCATCATATTACTTGGGTCTATAACGATACTTCTTATACTGCCCTTTAGTCTGTTGAGTGTAAACTCATAAATTTGATTTGCCCATGCCCAATCTGGCAAAACGGTTCTGTTTTGGTTTAAAACTTCATTTTCTTTTACAAAATGCATCATCCGGAGCGGAACATAAAAACTTTCTGAAGTACCGTCATTATAAGATACAGTTATGTCCAACGGCATTGGGGTTCTTCCTATGCGTTCTATCGTGATATAGGTTTTGTCATTGTCTGCTCTAACGTCTTTGATGCCATAATCTATTGTGTTTGTGGTTTTGGTCCAATCTGTCAGATACCAATCTAATTCTGCGCCAGAAACCCGCTCTGCGGTACGTTTGATATCGTTTGGTGTGGGATGCATAAATTTAAAATCTTCATAAAATCGTTTCAAGGTTTTCGCAAGATTTTCTTTGCCAATTAAATAGCCCAACTGTGTCAAAAATATTTCGCCTTTGCTGTAAGCAGCAATGCTATAACTTCTGTTTTCATCAAATCGGTCAGCGTGAGTAGTCAGCGGTTGCTCTTTGCCAGATTTTACCAACTCATAATAGCCATTATAAGCACCCTCAAAGGGATTATCAACCTTGTTTTTGGCGATGATGGCGTTGTTACAAAAATCTTCTATATAAGAGGTAAAACCTTCGTCCATCCAATAGTTTTTGCTTTCGTTTGATGCCAGAATATGTTGAAACCACGAGTGACCCATTTCGTGAGTGATTACTCCAACTAGACCGTCATAACTACCTTGACCCAAAATCAAGGTACACATTGCATACTCCATACCGCCATCGCCTCCCTGAATAATTGAATATTGTTTGTACGGATATTTGCCAATCGTATCACTAAAAAACTGCATTATTTCGGCGGTTTTTGGCTGTGCTCTTTTCCAATTTCCAATAATATTTGGGTTGTTTTTATAAAAAAAGTGCAGCATCGGCCCATCTTTTACAGAAAGGGTATCGTGCACAAAATTATTATCTGCAGCAAAAGCAAAATCGTGAACATTTGGAGCTTTGAATTTCCAAGTCAAAGTTTCGGTATTTGGGATTTTTATATCGGCATCTTTCTCGGCATAACCGTGCCCAATTTCGTTTGGGTTTTGCAAATAGCCTGTGCCACCAATTGTATAATTTTTGTTGATAGTAATATTGACATCAAAGTTGCCCCAAACCCCATGAAACTCTCTTGCTATATAGGGTTCTGCGTGCCAACCTTCAAAATCAAACTCTGCCATTTTTGGATACCATTGTGTCATCGAAAAGGCAACGCCCTCATTATTATTGCGTCCAGATCTTCTAATTTGAATTGGTACTTGACCTTCAAAATCAAGGGTTAGTGTCGTTTTTTGATTAGGCAATAAAGGGGTGTTTAGCGGTACTTCAAGCACGGTTCCAATAGTTTTTGTTTCGATTGTGATACCGTCTTGTGCAAAATTTGAAATTTTTAAATAACCAATTTCTGTTGATGATAATCCTCGAATCCTACTTTCAACAACTTCTCGGTCTTCAAGTTTTATTTTGGTTGTCATTCTTCTATCTGGATCTTTGATACTACGCAATCTAGCATCCATCTCACTTCCAGGTTGAAACGCGTTTGGATATAGATGATAAAAAACTCTTTTTAGGGTATCATTGGAATTGTTTGTGTACACAAGTTCTTGATTTCCAGAATATTGATTTGTTTTTACATCCAAGCTTACATTCATTTTATAGTCAACTTTTTGTTGCCAATAACCATTACTTTGCGCTATTCCTTTTGCGCTAAAAACGAACAAAATCGAAATTATAATTATTTTTTTCATAATAAAAGTTATCAATATTAAATGTATTTTTATTAAACAAAAGGTGTAATCAGCCTTTGAGTTTTTTTCCTTTTTTGGATAATTTTTCTGCCATTTTCAAAGCGTTGAATGCGTTTACGATTTTTCCTGTTTTTGAAAGGCTTTCAAAAGGTTTTTTGTTTGATTCGTCGCCACCAATCACTACATCAAGAGATATCGCTGTTCCTGACTCCATCAAAACATGTTTGACTTGCTTGGCGGTTAATTTTGGAAAGTAAGATCGAATTAGTGCCGCTACTCCTGCTACGTTTGGTGCTGCCATCGAAGTGCCGTCATAAGATTCATAAGTATTGTTTGGGGTGGTCGAATATATTTTTACGCCCGGTGCAAAAACATCAACATTTATTTTGCCATGGTTTGAAAATTTGGCTACCATATTTTCGCCATATTCAAAATTGAGTGCGCCTATAGTCAAAAAATTATCAGCAAATTCTGTTTTTTTATCATCAGAATCATTCGGAAAACTATTATCAACATCAATATCATTGGTTTCGTTTCCGGCGGCGTGTACAATCAAAACGTCTTTGCTTTCTGCATATTTGATAGCGTCATAAACCCATTGTTTGTGTGGCGAAAATCCTTTTCCAAAACTACCGTTAATGACTTTTGCGCCATTATCTACGGCATATCTTATACCAAGGGCAATGTCTTTGTCATACTCATCTCCGTCTGGAACTGCCCGAACTGCAAGAATCTCTACATTTGTTGCGATACCATCTCCGCCCAAATTGTTGCCACGAACGCCAGCTACAATTCCGGCAACGTGTGTGCCGTGGTCTATGTGCGATTTGTCTGGCCCCATCACACGGTTGTCGCCATATTTTTTGTCTGTGATGTCATCAGGATTGTCACCAACGACTTTTCTGTAATTTAGCGTTAGATTTTCACCTTTCAAAACACTTTCAAAACCGTCATATTCGCTTTTAATTTCTTTCAACAAATTTTCTACGCTCAAGCCATAGCCCATCATTTGTTGCATGATGGCACCGCTCTTGATCACATCTTGGTCTTTGGAGTCGATAGCTTTCAAATCGTCAATAGTATAAGTAGGCTTTTTCAAAAATGTGGTCAAGGTCAAATCGGCAGTTTTTATGCCAGTCAGCATTTGCTCCAATTGTGGCCTTGCATTTTGGGCAGTTACAATTTTTTTGTCGTTGATAGATTTTGCAGCCAAATAAGTAGTTTCGTCCACCAGGCTTTTATTTTGAAGAATTCGCTCGTATTCTAAATTTTCTTTTACAATGTCACCTAGAAAATTCCAGCCGTGAATGTCGTCTATATAGCCATTTTTGTCATCGTCTTTTCCGTTGCCTGCAATTTCTTTTTTGTTGGTCCAAATAACGGCTTTCAAATCCTCATGCTCGATATCTACGCCAGAATCAACAATGCCAACAATTACTTTTTTTCCTTTTTTTCCTTTCAAAAATTTGGAGTAAGCAATATCAACACTCATTCCTGGCACGCTATCCGAAACCAAGTCAAGATGACTCCACCGTTTCATTTGTGCTTCAGAGAGGGTTTGCTTTTTTGAAATTTGTGCAAATGATGTTGCAGAAAACATCAATATTCCTAAAAGAAGGAGGGTTTTAAAAGGGATATTTTTCATATTTATAGTCATTTAATTTTTTTTGTAAAAATAGTATTTCAGTATCAAAAAAACGGCATTCCTTAACTTTATTTTAGCAGGTCGTTTATGGCAAAAACTTCTTTGAGACGAATGCCCTTTTCTGTGTTTTCGACAGTTATTATTGGGTTGTGCGCATCATGTTCTAGAAACAAGTAAAAATTATTTTTGGCTGCTTTTTCTAAAAAAGTTGCCTTTTCGGGCAGTGTCAAAAGGGGTCTTGTATCATATCCCATAATGTATGGAAGCGGCAAATGTCCCGCAGTAGGCAACAAATCGGCCATAAAACAAATTGTATTGCCGTTGTATTGAATTTGGGGTATCATCATTTTTTCGGTATGACCGTTTGCAAAAAAAATGCCAAAACCAAGCTCGGATTTGGCGTTATATTGCTCGTTTTGATGTTTTATAAAATGCAGTTGACCGCTTTGCTGTATTGGCAATATGTTTTCTGACAAAAACGATGCTTTTTCTCTTGCGTTTGGGCTTGTTGCCCAATCCCAATGCGACTGATTGCTCCAATATTTGGCGTTTTTAAAAGCTACTTCATAGCCCGTTTTGGCAGCATTCCATTGCACGCTACCACCACAATGGTCAAAATGAAGGTGGGTCAAAAAAACATCTGTAATATCATCTCGACAAAAACCATGCTCTTGCAAAGATTTATCGATATTGTCATTTCCCCAAAGAGAATAATAGCCAAAAAACTTCTCAGATTGCTTGTTTCCCATACCGTTGTCTATCAAAATAAGCCTTTCGCCATCCTCAATAAGCAAACACCGTGCCGCAATATCGATCAAATTATTGTGGTCTGCCGGGTTGGTTTTGTTCCAGATGGTTTTGGGTACAACACCAAACATTGCACCGCCATCGAGTTTAAAATTTCCTGTTTCTATGGCATATAATTTCATTCTTTTTATTTTAAATTAAACATAATTTCAGCCACATTTTTGACAAAACGATATCAAAATTGGCAATAGCAGTTCTTGGTTTTCAAGGTGACTCATGTGGCCATCTGGCAAAATTGTGAGTTTGACAGAAGTGTTTTTGAGTTGCAAAACCGTATTTTCGATTTCCAAAACAGGATCTTTTTTGCCCAATACCATTTCGACAGGAAAATTATTGTTTGACAAAAGATGGCTCAAATCATCTCTTGTCTTCATCCCTTCGAGTGATGCAATAATACCTTGCAAGGGTGTTTTGAGTGCTTCTATTTTTGTAATTTCTATTTCGTTTGTTAATCTCGTTCGGCTTTCTGGTGCAAAAAGATTGTTTATAGCCAGTCGAACAAAGGTGGTATGATCTGTTTTTACGGCTCGAATGGCTCGATCGCGGTTTGTTCTTTTTGCAAAATTATCAGCCAAAGCCGTAGAATTGAGCAAAAGCAATCCAGCACTTGACTTTTGATTTTTTTCGATAAAAGCAAGTGCCACATAGCCCCCCATCGAGTGACCTATGAAAGCGGCTTTTTTGATTTTCAAATGATCTAAAAGCGCTTTAACCTCAAGTGCATTCTCTGCCATAGTATGTACATATCCGGTACATTGAGACTGGCCATGCCCCAATAAATCTAGTGTAATTACCCTGTTATTTTTGGCTAATTCAGGACTTATTGCAGACCACATTTTTTGGTTTTCTAAAAAGCCGTGCAACAAAACAACCACTCTCCCTACACCAGAATCTGAATAGTTTATTGTTGAGTTTTTGAACAAAAAAAGTTTGTTAGTCAGGGCCATATCAATTGACAAAATGTAAATCTACAACAAAAGTAGCGCAATTTTTTGAAGCTTACACTATTGAAATTTCAATTTAACCTTCTACTTCGTTCCAAAATCGATTTGGAATTATTAAAATTAAAAAAAAAGTGCTAAAACTACTTTTTTATTGCAAAAAAAGAGTGAGATTAAGTTATGAAACTTGACAATTAAATATAAAAACTACAATTTTTTTACATTTAAACGTTAAAAAAAAATATTTTTAAAAGGGTATTAAAAAAATGATTATGTTTGTAGGTCAAAAAACTAAAAAACTATGAAAAAAATTACTTTCTTAACCGTATTGCTGTTTTCGGTTATTGGATTTTCTCAATCCAACAGACAGCTTATTCAAAATTATTTGGATAACAATCGTGTCAAATTAAACCTTACAGCACAAGATGTTTCAGATTGGATCATCGAGAGTGAAGTGCCAGGCTCTGGCACCGGAATCACAAGCACCTATATTGTTCAACGCTATGCAGGCATCGAAATTTTTAATGCACAATCAAATGTATGGGTTAAAAACGGAAGTGTCCTTAATATAGGTAATAATTTTAAACGCAATATCGCCCAAAAATTCAATACCACTACACCTTCTTTGACTGCGGTTCAAGCCTTGACAAGTGCCTATGCCAAATTAGACATCAATAACCCTTCTTTTTCTGTGGTAGAAACTATCAACAACAATAGCTTTAAATTGAGTGATGGGCTTCAAGAAGATGTTATTTCTGCCAAATTGGTTTTTCAAACCCAGCGCGAAAAATTGCAATTGGCATGGGCATTTCAGTTTTATAGCCCAGACGGAAAGCATTTATGGGATGTTCGTATCGATGCTTTAAATGGTGCTATTTTGGAAAAACATGATCTTACGATTAGTTGCCATTTTGACAAACCAGAGAATGTTTATGAAAATAAAAAGAATTTTAGTTTTGAGAATATTGTTTTAAACAAAAAAAATGCTCCAATGACTGCGGCAACTCCAGCTACATATCGCGTTATTCCGTTTAATTATGATAGTCCAAACCACCACCCATTTGAATTGATTACTACCGCAGGCGACCCTGGTGCTTCGCCAAATGGCTGGCATAATGCCAATTCATTGACAGGCACCAATGCAGCTTTGATTTTTAACTATACCCGTGGCAACAATGTTTTGGCGCAAGAAGATGCAGACGGAAACAATGGAACAGGTATTCGACCAGATGGTACTGCAGCCCTTATGTTTGATTTTACATATACGGGTCAGACTACTGTTCCAACGGCTTATACATCAGCTTCTACAACCAATTTGTTTTATATGAACAATATTATGCACGATGTTTGGTACCAATACGGTTTTAACGAAGCAAGCGGTAATTTTCAGCAAAATAATTATGGAAAAGGAGGAACCGTTAGTGCAACAGGCGATTATGTTCAAGCAGACTCCCAAGATGGCTATGCACAAACCACACCTACTAATGACAATGCTAATTTTTCGACCCCAAATGACGGCCAAAGACCTAGAATGCAAATGTTTATGTGGACAACAGGGGCTCCGCCTACAGAATATATCCAAATAAATTCGCCAAGCGCAATTGCAGGACCACGCACCGCAACCACCAACGTATTTGACACTACAGACAGAATACCAGTGCCAACCTCGCCAAATGGCATTACCTCGGATTTGATTTTATATACAAACGACCCAGTAAATGTTGGGCAAAACCCAAACAGTGCCTGTGCTGCAGCTACCAATCCATTTGATCTTTCGGGCAAGATAGCATTGATCAAAAGAGGCGGTTGCTTTTTTAGTGTGAAAGTAAAAAATGCACAAGATGCCGGCGCAACTGCCGTAATTATGATGGACAGTATTCCAAACAACCCACAACGATTGTCGATGAGCTCTTCGGGTGTTTTAGGAATTACAATTCCTGCGGTTTTTGTGACCAAAGAAATAGGAGACGAAATGATTGCTGAAATGGCAAACGGACCAGTAAATATTACGCTTCAAGTACCAGACAATTTGTATTTGTATGCAGACGGAAGTCTTGAGAATGGTATCGTTGCTCATGAATTTGGTCACGGAATTTCAAATAAATTAATTGGTGGTTTTGCCAATTCAAGTTGTATGACCAATTATGAGCAAATGGGCGAGGGCTGGTCTGATTGGTTTTCTATAATGATGCAATTAAAATCAGGAGATGTAGGAACAACACCCATAGAAGTTGGCACTTATGCCATCAATCAGCCGACTACTGGTTTTGGATTAAGATCTTTTCCTTATACAACTGACATGGCTTTGAATCCAAGAACTTTTGCCGGATCCAACAGTCCAATTCCAACGGTAGCAACAGACACTGGCTATAGATATGTAGTAGGAGAGTTTTGGACATCCGTAATGTGGGATTTGACTTGGGCGTATATAGAAAAGTATGGTTTTGATCCGGATGCTTATTTTGGCACGGGAGGAAACAACAAAGTAATGCGTTTGGCACTTGATGCGCTCAAATTGCAAGCCTGTAACACGGCCTCTGTAGTGAGTGCCCGTGACAATCTGTTTGCAGCAGATCAAGCCACAACAGGTGGTTCAGACTTTTGCCTGATTGCAAATGTTTTTGCAAACAGAGGAGTAGGAATGAGTGCTTCGTCTGGCGATGCTAACGATTGTAGCGATCAAGTAGAAAGCTTTGACACCTTTCCAATAGGGCCAAACTGTAACTTGACGACCAACTATTTAGAAAAAAACGACTTATTTAGAATTTTTCCAAATCCAGCAAAAGGCAATATCAATTTGAGAATCAACAACTATGTGGGCAAAGTAGCCATAGAATTTGTGGATATCAACGGTAGAATTGTAAAAACAATCTATGACAACAACTTTTCTATTCAAAAAACGGTAAATATCAACGAGCTTCAAGCTGGTGTATATGTAATAAAAATTGTTGGCGAAAACATCAACTATACCCAAAAAGTTGTGTTGAACTAAAACTCCTTTTTTTATCAACTTGTTTCTCAACGTTTTTTGAAAAGTTTGATATGATAAGTAATTTTAAAATTATAGCGATTAAGAAAAGTAATTTTTCTTAATCGCTATTTTTTTTGTGTATAATTTCCTATCATTGTTTTTTGACAACATTATTGAAGTAAAAATATGCTAAAAAACACTATAGATTTTTATGTCAAATCCAACCTTCACGTTGGGCTATCTTGTTATTCTTTTATTGGTTTGACCAATATTTTTTTTAAAATACCATTGCAATATTCGGTTCAATTTTTCAGTTTTTTTTCCACTGTTTTTGTGTATAACGGAATCAAATATGGAAATATTTTTGTCCTGAAAAAGGACAAAATGACTACAAAGCTCAAATTTATTTTTGCGATTTATCTAATAAGCTTTTTGGGCAGTATGTATTGGTTTTTTATACTCAATTTGAATTCAAAACGTTTGGTTTTTGTGTTTTTTATCCTAATTTTTATTTATACAATACCAGTTTTTAGTGCCAAAAAAAACCTTAGAAACTACCCACGTCTAAAAATATATTTTGTAGCTTTCTTCTGGCTTTTAGCAACGGTTTATTTGCCAATATTGAACGCAAATATGTTTTTAAAAGATCATATTATATACTATTCGTTACATAGGTTTTTTTTTGTTTTTGCAATGATTTTGGTATTTGATCTTTTAGATTTGAAAGTTGATAAATTGTCTTTGCAAACTATTCCTCAATCTCTTGGCGTTTTTTGGAGCAAAATTTTGGGTTGCATTATGGTAGTATTTGGATTTATTTTTAGTTTAGATTATGGTTTTCAGAGTTTTACTATTGCCACAACATTGATTTTGTTTTTGTTATTTGCTAGTCCAAAACAACCATCTTTGTACAGCCTGTTTTTTGTAGAGGCGATACCCATATTATGGTATTTTTGGATGTTGAAGTAATATTTGAGCCAAAAAAAAACGCCAACTTTGAGCTGGCGTTAATTATTTTATTAAGAAATGCTATTATTGTATTACTAATTTTCTAGTAGCAGAATTTCCGTTTTCAGTAATTTTCACAAAATACACACCGCTTTTCAAGCCGCTCACATTTACTTCGTTTGTAGTAACAGTTTGTAATACTTGTTTTCCAAGCAAGTCGAATATCACAACATTTTTGGCAGTGGTGGTATTAGAGTTGATGTATAAAACTCCTTTTGTTACTGGATTTGGATATACATTCAGACCTGAAATTTCGTTTTGATTTGTGGCAAGTGCTAAATCTGAAATAGAAGTTGTAATTTTTAGCTCATCTGCATTAATGGTTGGTGTTTTAGTATCGCTATCTTGTCTAAAATAAAAACCGCCCAATTCTGCAATAGGTAATGTTGGGGTCAATGTAAGTTTTGGTGTTGGCAAAGTAGCAGCACCAACGTTTTGGTTGATCCAAACAGAGTAGGAAGCAGTTCCAAAATCATAGCCAATAACAATCCACATTGGAGTGTTTACATCATAAAGTGTTGCGTCATAATTAGTTGTCACATTTGCAAAATCAAAACCTAATTGAAATTGAGTTCCGTTTTTCTTAAAAAACATTCTTCCTTGATAGCTTTTAAGTGCATTTGTCAACCCCATAAAGTATGTTTCAGAAAGATCCACAGTTACGTTATCCATCGAGGTTACATTCATCAAAAATGAGGCGTAAACCATACCCGAAGAAGTAGCAGTAAATGCACAAAAAGGGTCTTTTCCAGCTCCAAAATAAGAAATCGAATTTGCAGAAGAAGTTCCAGCACCGCTATAAGAAATATTTCCAGCACTGATCAACACATCGTCTCCAGAATTGCTGTTTGACCATTTTTGTGAAGTACCCAAAGAGCTTCCAACAACATTGTCAAAATGTTCTATAAAAGGCAATTCGTTTACGCCTTTACAATCTGGAGCAATAATATCTCTTGTAAAGTTACAGGTGCCACCTGTAGCGATTATAGAAACAGGAGTCCCTTCTGGAACACCAGAAACAATAATATTTCCTGCTGCAACATTCGTTGGATTATCTCCACCAACTGTACCTGCAGTTGCAGTGATGGCGTAGGTTGCATTACCTCCGCCAGAGTAGGGAAGAGTAACTGTATAGGTATCTATTGCTAAAGTAAAAGCATCACAAAGAGTAGTTTCTGCAGCTAATACCAAAGTACAAGAAGCCGAAACGCTACTCAGTTTTATATCATCAAAACGCATTTGTGCAGTTGCAGGCTGTGTAAATCTTAATGATAATGAAGGTGTTGAAGGAATAACTCCACCACCAATAGTAATCAAATTCCAAGTAGTATTAGCGTTATTTGTAAATGTAATTGGAGCCCAGTTTGTGGCGTCTGTACTCATTTCCAAAACCACTTGGGTTGCTAAATTGTTTGTCAAATAACCAAAACTTAATTGCAAATCAGCAGAAGCGTAGGCAGCAGTATTCAAACCATCAATTTGAAAATATTTCCCAGCTGTCCCTGTCAAATAAGCATTTCCGCCTCCCGATGCACCAATATAGGTGTTTGAAGCAACAGAGGTTCTTACATCTCCTGTACCAGAATAAATAATTGGCGCACTATTTTGAAAAGTAGCAGGCGCAGTACCGTTCAAATAGTTGGTTACAGTTGTTGTAGCCGTAGGTGTGCCCATGTTTTCAGAATAAAAAGTTTGCGCAAAACTGGCAATACTAGAAAACACAATAAAAGATAAAGTGTAAAGTTTTTTCATGTTTGAAATTTTTTAAATAAATTTAGGCTACAAAGATAATAAGTATTTTTATATGTAAAATAAAATTCAATATAAAATAAATGTTAATTTATCAACAACTTTTACAGTAACTATTTGACAATCAATTTTTTTTGTTTAAAACAGGATTCAGAAAATTATTGAACAAATACCTAATTAACAACCTCAAAACTATCGTTTGATTTTTCAAAATTATCTTTATAAACCAAGCTGTTTATATCGCGCATCAATCAAGTTTTTATATCGATGAATAAACACATCGCTTACAAAACTTTTATCCAAAACCGCAAACATTTCAGGCCTGCAATACACAAAAAGCTC
The DNA here is from genome assembly GCA_031384845.1 of Bacteroidota bacterium. GTDB lineage: Bacteria > Bacteroidota > Bacteroidia > Flavobacteriales > Flavobacteriaceae > Flavobacterium. The sequence continues at coordinate 28,076 of JANNBA010000019.1, read as the reverse complement.
TAGAGTTTTGTCTAAAAATTTTTTGTTTAAACCACAATTTTCAAAAGCAAACAAAAAGTCATTATAATGTAGCTTTCTTTTTTTTGCATTCAATGTCAAAGCTAATTCTTCAGTATCAGCAGTGTTTACCAAAGCCGTTGGAACCAAATCGTAAGCAGGAGATAAAGACAAACCCAATCCTTCCTTTTCTAAAAGCGAAAAATTTTTTAGATGCATATCTGCATTCCCGGTAAAAAAACTAAACAAAACCTGCTCATAAAAATTACCAACATCCAATAACGGATTAGAAGAATATTTTAGAATCAATTTTGCAACCTGTTCATGACTTCCTTTATATTTGTCCTCCGTTAGCCGCTCACTAACCTGGCACATATCCTCCATAAGCAATTTTCCTTTACGGGATCGATCTACCCGTTTTGTGATATAGCAAAGCGTGCCATCTTGAAGTTTTACCAAGCTATGCGGCACTGCTTTTATACCACAAACGTCCGCCATGTGCATTGTGGCACTTTCAAGCTCCGGAAGTTGCTCATAAAACTCAGACGGTGGTTTTAGAATATAATCACCATATAGCCCAACAATGGTGAGTTTTTTGGTTAGATTTTGTTCAGATTTTCTATATAAACTTAACGAAACTTTGGCCTGAACCCCCGTAACAGCCATATTGCTCTGTATGATTTGAGTAGCCAAACTTTGCAAATCCTGAAGATTATAAGCCAATACAGGAGTATTCAACTGACCAAAAAAATTTTTGTTGCAAGCTTCGTGAGAATCCGCTTTTTGACTAAAAAAAGATTCATAACAATGCAAACACTTGCCGCCATAAGTTCCCATAGGCTCTCTTATAAGCCACATAGTTTCTTCGCTTTTTTGAAAATATTTGTTTTTATAATTTTTCATGATTTATCTCACGCTTACTGCGCCAATGCAGTCCTTACAACACACCAACAACAATCCCATTCGGTCTTTATAATTTATTTTCCAATTTTTTTCGGCAATATCCAAAAGCCAACCCTCTGGAATTAACCCATCAAAAAAAGCAAAAAGAGTTTTACTATAATAAGGTTTCTCTGTTAATGGTAAAGTGCAACTTATAGATTGCGCCAATTGATTTTGTAAAAAAAGACCGTCATATACAAACAAATATCCATTATCAGTTTCGCTAACGACACCACAAAAAATATTTTTTAAATATACATTACCACTTCTATTCATTTTCTATTAATTTTTGTCTATCCATAGCCACAACACCCAAAACAGATCCAAACAATTTTAAAACATCATTTATTTTGTCTGTTCTCATACTGGTCTTACCTTGTTCTAAATCACGTACAAATCGCAATCCAACCCCAGCTTTTGTGGCTAATTCTTCTTGGTTGAGTTTGTTTTGCTTTCTTTTTGACTTTACAAATTTAGAAATTTCGTTGTGCTTGTTTTTCTTCATTTTTATACCTTTTACACTGCAAATATACACATATATTATTTGTTTATACCACAAAAGGTATTTTTTTATAAAAAAACAACAATTTTACACCTGTTAAGGTATAAAATTGTTGTTTTTGGTGTTTTCATACCTTTTAAGGTATAAAATAGTCGTTTTTTAATTGTCTAAAAGACTTATTGCTGCTTACTCGAAGTTAGATTTTGATAATACAAAAGGGCGTTTCCATCGGTAAGCATAGAAACAAAGTGGCAAATGTGAAGCAATCTTTGGTACAAATCTGGTTTTGAAATAAGGTATTTTTCTGGCAAAATCTTCATCAATAATTGGTCATAATTGCTGGCTTTTCCATCAAAATGATTGTTGAAAGCGATAATAAAATGATCCAAAATAAGATTGATAATTTGATACCCAGAAATTTCTTTTTCGATGACTTCCCTACTTTGATAAATTTTTTTGACGCTTAATTTGATAATGTCGTCCATTTGGGCTTTATACTTGCTTTTGTCCATCAAGGCAAACGGAAAATTGCCAGCCAAGATAGCCTCTTCATTTTGCACAAACAACAAAACAGCATCATTGATCAAACTACCAATAGCAAGAGCACGGAGGTAGCTAATGCGGTCTTCCTTGGTAGTCAAAGTGTTGTATTTGTTTGTATCAATAGTATCTTTGACTAATTTGATAAGATATTCCAAGGCAAAATCCTCAGACACCAAACCCAAATTCATACCATCCTCAAAATCGATAATAGTATAGCAAATATCATCTGCAGCCTCAACCAAATAAGCCAACGGATGACGCTCAAAACCAATATTACCAGCCGTTTTATTAGGTATCAACCCCAATTCAGAAGCAACCTCTTCAAAAAAAAGTTTATCACTTTGAAAAAAACCAAATTTTTTGTCGGCAATGTTTTGAGTAGGCTTTTTGGGCAAACTCTCTTTAGGATATTTCATAAAAGCACCCAGAGTAGCATACGTAAGCCGAAGCCCACCCATAACCCCCGGACGACTAGCCGTAAGCACAGAAAATCCGTTGGCATTGCCTTCAAAATCGATTAAATCTTGCCACTGCTTTGACGACAATTGGCTTTGAAATTGCTGTCCCTTTCCGATAGAAAAATATTCGCCAATAGCTTTTTCGCCAGAATGCCCAAAAGGCGGATTACCGATGTCATGCGCCAAAGAAGCCGCAGCCACAATAGCACCAAAATCATTGGCCTGAAAACCATAAACCGCATGAAGATAAGGGTGTTTTTCGATAATTTTTTTCCCGACCAATCGACCAATCGACCTGCCGACAACCGAAACCTCTAGCGAATGCGTGAGGCGCGTATGCACAAAATCAGTTTTTGAAAGCGGTATAACTTGCGTTTTATCTTGCAAACTCCGAAAAGCCGCCGAAAAAATAATGCGGTCATAATCTACCTCAAACCCAAGGCGGGTGTCGTCTTGTTCCTTTCGTAACCGTTTGTTGGTGTCGCCCTGACGCTTTAGAGATAAAAGTTGTTCCCAGTTCATAATAAAAAGTAATATTGGATCAAAAATGCAATCGCAAATTTAAGGAGCTTTTTATATAAAACAATAAACAAACAATGATAAAACCAAAAGTAAAAATAAAAAATTCGGTAAAAATGTCTTGAAAACCTAATTGGTCTAAATTCGCCCCGATGCAGCGGCATCCTTTTTGTTTTTTTCTTTTTCAGAAAAAACAAAAAGATATAGCGTGCAGCGGGACAGGTGGTGTAGTGATATGGGGAGCTGTGCGCCAAAAAAACAAAAAAAAATATCAAAATTTCGATTTCCACAATTAAAATTGTTAATTTGTAAGCTGAAAAAAACAATAAAAATGACTTTCAAAAAAATATCTTTATTTGCCTATATTGCGCTCCTTTTGATAAGTAGTTGTGCCAAACGCGGCACGATTTCTGGAGGAACAAAAGACACGATAGCACCGATTTTGACAAGAAGTATGCCCAAAAATTATGCAACAAACTTTGATGGCAAACAATTTAAACTCTATTTTGACGAATATGTCAAACTCAAAGACGTCAACAAACAATTGGTTATTTCGCCCCCAATGAATACCGCCCCAGAGATTCTGCCAAACGGAGTGAGCAAGGAAATAACGGTTAAAATCAAAGATACTTTGCGGCCCATTACAACTTATAATTTTAATTTTGGACAAAGTATTCAAGATAACAATGAAGGCAATCCATATTCTCAATTCAAATATGTATTTTCAACCGGAAACGCCATCGATTCGCTCTCTATTTTGGGCAATATCAAAGACGCATTAGAAAAAAAGCCGAGTAATTTTGTTTCGGTTATGCTTTATGAAGTAAATGAAAAATATACAGATTCGGTCATTTTTAAACAAAAACCACGATATGTGACCAACACATTAGACAGTTTGAAAACTTTTAAAATAGAAAACATTAAAGCCGGAAAATATATGTTGGTGGCTATAAAAGACAATAATAATAATTTTAAATTTGACCCAAAAACAGAAAAAATAGGCTTTGAGGCAACGCCAATAGAAGTGCCAACAGACAAGGTTTTTGAGCTAAAAATGTTTAAAGAAACACCCGTTTTCAAGGCTTTCAAACCTACCCAAGCATCCGCAAACAGAGCAATTATTGGTTTTGAAGGAGAAATTAAAGACCTTAAAATAACTCTAAAAAACGGCGATGCGGTATTGAAATCGATTGTAACAAAGATACCAAAAGCAGATTCTTTGCAAATATGGTTTCAGAAGATCAAAACCGATACGCTGCAAATGACACTTTCAAATAACCAGTTTGTAAAGAATTTTTCCTTCAAAATGAAAGATCAAAAACGAGATACATTAAGTGTAAGTCCCTCTAAAGCAAATGTTTTGGAAATGCGAGAAGATTTTTTTGTAAAAGCATCTACACCACTAATTCTGATAGATAATTTCAAAATATCGCTTACAAACAGCGATGGCAATCCTGTTGATTTTACAACAAAATACAACGAAATGGAACAAAAATTGGAATTTGCATTTAAGAAAGAAACGACACAAAAATATATTTGTAAACTCTTGCCGGGAGCTGTAACAGATTTTTTTGAAAAACAAAATGACACCCTTACTTTCAAATTTTCAACTCGAGCAGCAGAAGAATATGGCAACCTAAAAATTAAGCTTGTCAATGCCCGAAACTTTCCGATGATTGTAGAATTAACAAATGAAAAAGGAGATGTTTTGGCGAGCGAATACACAGAAAACAGTAACGATATTTCGTTTAATTATTTGGATCCAGCAGTGTTTTTTGTAAGAATTATTGAAGATAAAAACCAAAATCATCAATGGGATCCCGGTAATTATATGCAAAAAAAGCAGTCGGAAAATGTGATTTATTTTTCCAAAAAAATAGATGTCCGCGCCAATTGGGATGTCGAACAACCCATTGATCTAGAAAAATAATGTATATTTACAATTAATCTTCTAAAGTTAACCGAAACGCAACTTCTTTTGAATCTTTTATTTTGCGCCATTCTCCAAAGTGAAATTCCCATATAGCATCATTTTTTATGGGCGTTATCATCACTAATGGATTTATAATTGACGAACCATTTTTTCTACAATGGCAATCGTTTTCTGAAGAAAAAGGCAATTCTAAAGCTATGAAAAGCCCATTTTTTGGAAAAACAATACGGTTCTTTTTTAAATTTATTTTTTCGTTGACCGAATATTTTAACGCGTTTTTGTATTTTGGATCAAAATAACAGCGAGCCATAGTCGTTCCAAAAATAGCCTCATTCAATAATTCGGCACCTGGCTTTCCGTCTATTCCTGCTTCAAAAAAACGAACTTTATAACTCAAAATTTTGAAATCACTTTGAATAGCAAATTGAATATCTTTCAAAAACATCTGATTTTCATATTCTGGCAAAAAAGGCAAATATTGCGCAACAAGTTGGGTGATTGAGTCTGTCGAAAAAAATTGTTTGTTGTTTTTTGTCAAAAAATCATCGTTCTCGATATATTTTTTGAGTTTCCTGTTTGGGGTCAAAATTGATGGCGCAATGGCACTTTTTGGACTCAAAAAAACAAACTGATCCAGATTGCTGCATAAGATTTTTTTGGTTTTGTAGCCCGTTGTAAAAAAAACTAAAGTGTCATTTTTGTGCATTTTTTTAGTTTCAAAAACACCCTCCTTGTTTGTAGAAATCGCATAATCTGTTGATGCAAACCATATTCCTGCATAAGCAATAGGACGGTGGGTTATGCTATCTTTTACAATCGCTTTGAACTGGGCATTGGATGCAATGCTGAAAATTAAAAATAAAAAAAGTGCTTTTTTCATGGTTTTTGATTTAAAAAAAAAGGTGTTGCAAATTCTACTTTATGATTTAGGGTTTTCATCGGTTTTTTGATCAAATTACAAAAATGCCTTGTCATTTGGCTCCCAAAGTTCGATTTTGTTGCCGTCAATATCTATAATCCAAGCAAACTTTCCATAATCAAAACAAGCCATTTTATCCACCGTAGGAATACCTTCATTTTGAAGTGTTTCTAATAAATGCTCCAGATTTTCGACTCTAAAATTTTGCATAAATGGTTTTTCGCTTGGCGCAAAATAAGTACTATTTTGTTCAAAAACAGACCATTGTGTCGAGCAATCCAATCCATTTTGGTCTTTCCACCAAAATGTGGCACCATATTCATCTGTGTTCAAACCCAGGTGTTTGGCATACCAATTTTTGAGAGCAACCGGGTCTTTGGATTTAAAAAAAACACCTCCAATTCCGGTTACTCGCTTTTCGATGTTAATTGCTGTTTTTGGCCAATACAAATTGGATATTTTTTCAACAATAACTTTTGCCAAGCGATGATGGCTTTCAAAAGTCCAACCAGCAATATGCGGGCTTAGCAATACATTTTTGGATTGAGTTAAGTATTTAAAATCGTCTGGCAAATCGTTTGTAGTCAAATTTTCAAACGAACTTTTTTCATATTCGAGCACGTCTAATGCCACGCCTAAAATTTTTTGATTTTGGAGTGCTTCAACAACGTCTTTGGTAACAACGTTTTTGCCACGAGCGGTGTTTATCAACCAAAAAGGTTTTGAAAAATTATTAATAAATACCTGATTTACAAACCCATCCGTAGATTTGTCCAACGGAATGTGAAGGCTAATCACGTCTGCTTTTTGCTGCAATTCGAGAAGCGAAACCTGCTTGGCATTTGCGTCGGCTATATCATTTTTAAGGTCAAAACAAAGCACTTCGCAATCAAATCCACGAAGTTTTTTTGCAAATGATTTCCCCATATTTCCATAGCCAATAATGCCCACAACTTTTCCGTCAAGCTCATGACCACGATTTTGTTCGCGCTGCCAAATGGCGTTTTTCACTTCAGAATTTGCCGCGTTGAGGTTGTTAAAAAGTGATAAAAGCATTGCCAATGTATGCTCGCCAACGGCGTTGCTATTGCCTTCTGGCGCAGCGATTAGCGCAATGTTTCTTGAAGCGGCGTATGCACAATCAATGTTTTCTAATCCAGCGCCAACTCGGGCAATAAATTCTAAATTGATGGCTTTCTCCAAAAAAACACGGTCGATTTTGAACCTACTTCTTATTATAAGTCCTTGATAATCCTTGATTTTTGATTCAATTTCTTCTTTTGTCGAAATAAAATCAAAGTGGTTTTCAAAACCAAGAACCTCAAGTTCTTCAACCAAAACAGGGTGGTTGTCATCAAGATGAAGAATTTTTTGGTTTGAAAAGTGCATCATCAGAAGTGGTTTTTATGACGTTATTTTGTGCAACGAGGTTTTGATTCCTTTGATCAATGACGAGCTAAAGCCGTTATGCTCCATTTCGTTTAGACCAACAATGGTGCAGCCTTGTGGGGTTGTCACCCGATCGATGAGTTGCTCTGGATGGATTTTTTCTTCCAATGCCATCGTGGCAGCACCTTTGGCAGTTTGTGACGCTATTGCCAATGCCGTTTGTGCGTCAAAACCAATTTCGATTCCAGCTTGCATCGAGGCTCTTATATATCGCAAAGCGTAGGCTGTTCCACATGCACCAAGCACCGTGGCTGCATCCATTAGCTTTTCGTCGATTACTGCAACGGTGCCTAATTGTTCAAAAAGCGAGATTACTTTGTCGGCGGCCGTTTTGTCTTTTTCTAAAAATGAAATACAAGTTGCAGATTCACCAAATCGAATTGCGATGTTGGGCATTACATGAATTATAGGGTTTTGTGAAACAATTTTTTGTTGCAAATCTGAGATAGACAAACCACTAACCGCAGATACAATTGGAATATTTTGAAAAAACGGTTTGATTTCTGCTAAAACTGAATCTACTTGATATGGCTTGATGGTCAAGATAATCATATCGGCTTTTTCTAAATTCAAAATATTGTTTGAAGTAACCGTTATAGACTGATTTTCAAGATGTTGAATTGAGGTTGTGTTTCTACGACTGAGGGTTATCAAATTGTTTTGAGTATATCTGTCGATACCTAAAGCAATAGCAACACCAAGGTTTCCGCCACCGATAATATGAATATTCATGTTTTTTGAATTAGATAATAGCAACAATCCTCAAATGGAATGTTGTGGATAATTTTCAAAATTATTAAAAAAAATCAAAAAAACCGATTTATTTCAAACTTTTAAAATTTTGATTTTCCATCCATCCTTTTTTGCCATCTGCTATTTCAATTTTCGACCAATTATCGAGGGTCTCAATCACAAAAACTTTGGTGCCTTCGTGGAGTTCAAAAGCGGTAGTTGCTTCTTGTTTTGGTTCGGTTTTTAGGGCAACGATTTCTGCAAAAACAATTGCGGGTTTGTTATTATCATAATTTGATTTTGTATAAAAAGCTGCGAAAATATTAAGGATTATGGCTAAAATTGTAACAAACATAGCTATAAAAAAGATTCTTTTTTGACGGGTGCTTTCATAGAAATAGAAGCCCACAAAAAGAAGTACAAATAGCACTGACATTGCCACAGCGATGCCTGCCCAACTGTTGTAATGAAACATCGATGTAAAATCTTCAATCAACTTGCTGAATCCCACTTTCGGCTCGGTTTTAATGTCGTCTATTTGAAGTTTTTGGGCAAATTCAAGGTTGTTTTTAATGTCGTTGTCTTCAGGATTTAATAGTAATGCTTTTTCAAAATTGTAAATTGCGGGTGCTACTTTGTTCAATTTATAATAGCAATTGCCTAAATTATAGTAAAGCTCCGCCGAATGTTTTTTGGTTCTAAAAACACTTTCATAACTCAAAATTGCTTCGTTATATTTGCCTTTTTGATACAGATTATTGCCTTTTTCAAAGCCATTTTGTGCCCAAATTATGGGGCTAATAAACAACAATAGCAACAAGATTTTTTTTAATTTTTTCATTATAAAATACTATTTATCAATTGTTTATATTTGTTTTTCGAGTTCGGATATGATGGCAACTGCCTTGTCATAATCTTGCTGAATGGCCACACTCGATGAAGGCGCATAACGTGCAAATTCGCAGTTTTCGGTAAGGTTGATAAAATCAAAAACCGTTTGTGTTGTTGCGTTTTTTTGAATCAAAATTTCAGAAATTTTGTCTTTGCTCATTTCCGATGTTTCGATACTAATTTTGGCTTTCAAAAAATTGTGCATCGCTTTTTCGAGCGCAATATAAAAGGCTTCCTTATTTTGAATTTGATTTTTAGCTTCGGTCAAGTATTTTTTGGCTAGCTTGTTAGATAATTTGATTTTGTTTCCCAAAATATCTCCTGCTGCTGCATCTTTTTTCTTTTTAAACCAAACCAAAAATGGAATGCAAATAAGCGGTAAAATCAGTAATAAATAAAACCAAAAGGAGCCAAAAAAGTCATTGCTCTTTTTGCAAATCAATTTGGTTTTTAGTTTAATAAATTGAAATTGCTCGTTTGTCGAAATTGTTTTTTTGTTGGTTGAAGCTATCGAATTTGGCGTGTTAACCTCATTTTCGGGCGTAGGTCCATCCAAAACTTTAATAATTATTTCAGGCGAAGTGATTGTTTTGTAGGATCGTGAACCCAGGTCAAAATAGCAAAATTGCATTGGCTTGATGGGATAATTGCCCTTAAATTGTGGAATGATGGTGTATTTGTCCATAATATAGCCTGTCATTCCAGAAAGTGGTGTGCTTACTTGCTCTGTGTGTACGGGGTCATACATTTCTATAGCTGCCGGCACGACAGGTTTTGGCAAATCAAATAATTTGAGATTGCCGGTGCCGCTAACTTTGATATTCAAATCAATGCTTTCACCATTTTTTAGGGTTGTTTTTGAAGGGTTTACACTAAAATTAAATTTTCCTACCGCTCCTGTGAAACTAGCGGGCTTTCCCTTTTCTGGCAATGCTCTTACGTTGATGGTACTTGCTCCTGCGGCAACTTTTTTGTGGTCTTCAACCACTTGAACTTGTCCAAAAACATTACGTCTGTTTGTTGGCAACTGCACATCAATGTCTAAGGATAGCGGTTCGATTGTAAGCTTCCCGGATTTTTGGGGATATAAAACCACTTTTTTCAAAACGATATACCTATAATTTTCGCCTTTGTATTTGCCTTGCTCTACCACAAACTGCTTGATATCAATGTTTTGACTCCAAAAATCGTTGTATTTTGGTTTGTCTAGCTCGCGCGAGTCTGTAATGCCAATATTGTTGCTAAAATAAAGTTTGTAAACCACCGTTATTGGCTCATTAATATACGGATTCTGGCTGGATATATCGGCTATCAAATGCAGCTCTGTATCTGCAGAAACCTGTGGCTGAGGATCATTGGGATCTCTGGGAGCCTCTGTAGCGGCAGTTACGGTTACTTTTAGTGGGTTTGTTTTATATACTTGTCCATTGATTTCGATCGTGGCAGGCTTGATGGTCAAAACGCCTTTTTGGTTGGGCAACAATATATAAGAATAGGTTTTGTTGAACGTGCCGCGCCCGTTGATCCACTGCTGACTCATCTGTTGAAACGGGCCACCTAATACTCTAAATCCTTCAAATGTTGGCGGCACAAAGTTGTCTCCGTCTGCATTCATAGCAAAATCTATTCGGATGCGCTCATTGAGCCCGAGAGTAGCTTTGCTTACTTTGGCTTCAAACTGTACTTGTGCTTCAAGGCTTTGAAAACCGATTAAAAACAATAACAATATTTTTTTCATGTTTTGGGCAATCTTTTATTTTTATAAAAAAACCATATTTCAAAAAAAATAGCTATTTACCAATCTTTTTCAGATTTTATAGGCCGCCCTTTTTCTTTGGTTTTGTTCATTTTTTCTTGCACTTTTTTCTCTTCATTGTTCACCGCATCAAGCAAATTTTCTAATCTTTCTTTTGAAATGCCGCCTTGTTGTGGTTTTGGTTTGTTATCTTTTGGTTTATCACCTTCTTTTTTCGGATCGTCTTTTTTGTCTTCTTTCTTATCGTCCTTTTTTTGATCTTTCTTGTCGTCTTTCTTCTTATCGTCCTTTTTTTTGTCGTCTTTTTTTGGAGGATTGTCTTTGAGCATTTTTTTTGCTAATGCAAAGTTATATCTTGTTTCTTCGTCTGCTGGGTTCTGAATCAATGCGTTTTTGTAGGCTTGAACGGCATTGGTATAGTCCTTTTTTTGCATATATGAATTTCCAATGTTATGAAATGCTTGTTGCTTTTCGGGATGTGTTTTTGCGTTTTTGATGGCATTTTTGTAGGCTATAGCGGCTTCTTCGGGCATATTGCTTCGATATATTGCGTTGCCGAGATTATAGGATGCACTGCTTTTTTTGGCAAATTTCGATTCCGAAATTCGATAATTGGCCTCGGCATCTACAAAGTTTTTGGACTCAAAATCTTGGTTTCCTTTTGGTAAAATATTGTCGTGCTCTTGCGCATGCCCTTTTTGGAGGCATCCCAAAAACAAAAGAAGGATTAAATATTGGTTTATTTTTTTCATTTTTTCATTTTTACGAAAATCATTTTGCAACATTGTTTTTTTCTTCGTTAAACAAGTTCATTTTTTTGACCCATTTTGTTTTTTGTGACAACAGAAAAATATCGATAAATAATAAGATAAATGCTATGCCCAAAAACCATTGAAATTGCGAATTATAATCTGTAAACTGCTGTGTTTCAAACTCGGTTTTTTCTATGTTTTCTAAGGCGTTTTTTACATAATTGACGACCTCTTGTGTGTTATTTCCGTTGATATAACCGCCTTTTGTTGCCTTTGCAATTGCCGTTAGGCTTTCTGGATTTAACTTGGTTACCACCACTTGATTGTCATGATCTCTCTGAAAACCTTGTACTACACCATTTTCTTTGAGTGGTATTGGACCGCCTTTTTGGGTTCCAACACCTATTGTGATGATTTTTAGCCCAACTTTATTAGCTTCCTCGGCTGCGGCTTCAGCACCGTCTGAGTGGTCTTCGCCATCAGAAATCATGATGAGCAATTTTTTGGTTTTGTCACTTTTGTCAAAATAGGTGGCAGACAAATTGATGGCCTCGTCGAGCGAGGTGCCTTGTGACGATACCATTGTGGGATTCATAGATTGCAAGAACATTTTTGCAACGCTATAGTCTGTAGTGATGGGCAGCACCGGAAACGCACTACCGGCATAGGCAATAATACCTATTCTGTCGCTTCCCAATTGGTTGATAATTTGCGAAACAATTTGTTTGGTTTTTTCTAACCGGCTTGGCGCAACATCTTCTGCAAGCATACTTTTTGAAACATCAATCGCAAAAACAAGGTCTATCCCTTCACGCTTGATGGTTTCTGGATTTGTGCCTATTTTTGGGTTAACTAATGCAATAATAAGGCACGAAATAGCGATCAACATTAGTATTATTTTTAATGTCGGTTTGAAAATTGATTTTTCTGGGCTTAGTTTTTTGATTAAGTCTAAATCGCCAAACTCGGCTTGTTTTTTGCGTTGCCAATACAAATTGGCTACGAAAAGCAGTGCCAAAATGGGCAAAATAAACAACAGATACAAATATTTTTTTTCGTCTAATTCCATTTTAGGATTTAATTTTTTTATATAAAACTTCTATAAATGGTGTTTCGCAACACAATTTCTATCAAAAGCAAGAATCCTGCAAGTAGTACCAAGGGTCTAAATTTTTCGTCATAATCATAAAATTTAAGCTCTTCTATTTCGGTGGTTTCCAATTTGTTTATGGCTTTGTAGATCGATTCTAATTTGCTGTTGCTTGTGGCTCTAAAATATTTTCCGCCTGTTTTGGCAGCAATGCTTTTCATCAATTGTTCGTCTATTTCTACCTTCATCATTCTAAACAAAAAACTACCGTTTGGGGCAATTGCATACGGAAACTCTGCCATCCCGTTGGTTCCAATTCCAATGGTATATACTTTGATACCATATTGTTGGGCAATATCCGAGGCGGTTTCGGGTTCTATAAATCCTGCATTATTAACGCCATCGGTCATCAAAATTACTATTTTGCTTTTGGCCTTGCTGTCTTTTAATCTGTTTACGGCGGTCGAAAGCCCCATGCCAATCCCTGTGCCATCTTGCAAATTCCGGTCATATTTCACACTTCTTAATGCGTCCAAAACCACGGCTTTATCGCTCGTGACAGGGGTTTTGGTATAGGCTTCGGAGGCATATACCACAAGTCCAATACGGTCATTTGGTCTGTCTGTAACAAATCCTTGCGCTACCCTTTTGAGGGCTTCCATACGGTTGGGTTTCAGGTCGCGTGCTAGCATACTTCCAGAAACATCTATAGCCATGACAATATCTATTCCTTTGGTGGTTTTGGTTTGGCTGCTGATATCTACCGTTCGAGGGCGTGCCAAAGCAATGATGATCAAGGCTAACGCCAACATACGAAGCACAAACAAATAGGGTTTTAGCTGTGCCCAAATTGATTTTGAATACTGAAATCCTTGTAGCGAACTTATTTTTAAAGCGGGTGTTTGTTCTGGTTTTTTGAAATACTGCCACAGTGGTATTGGCAAGAGCAACAGCAATAACCATAAAAAACCTGGGTTTAAAAAAGTAATATTATTCATTGGTATTTTCTTTTTTAAATTCAAACGAATTGATGATTTTCTGTTCGATCGCTATGGCGTAGCGATCTCCTTGTTGATGTGTAAAAAGAAGTTGTTGCAAACCGCCTTTTTCTTTGAACAAATAAATTTCAAAATACATTTTTAGGTTTTCTTTTTTGGTAGGATCTAAAATTTCATAAGTTCCAAAAGCTTTTAATCCCGAAGCACCATCTTTTGACTGATACTCTTGTTTTTCTAACAAAATATTTTTACAACCTATTGCTTTCCATGAAGCTACTACGCCCTCTAATGCTTTTGAAGTGTCTGTATCAACCGCTTGTTTAAAAGTTACTGAGGTCAGCATCAAATAAAATGGGTCAATGATACTGCCGTATCCAAATGCAGACATTGTTTGAATGTTGGCTTGTGCTTCTGCCGGAATCATTTTTGAAAAATCAAGACGTTTTAAAACTTTTGGGGTCAAAATCGTCATTTCGGCATCGGTATAGGTGCTTCTAACCCACTCGCCTTCAAGAAGTTCTTTGGTTGGATGGCCAATAATGTTGTCTTTTACAAAATCAAATCCTTTTGTTATCGTAAAAAACACCAACAAACCCGTGACACAACAAACCAATATGGCAATTGTAGTGATGATGCGAGATTTTCGTTTTTTGTACAACTGCATTTTAAGTTGTTCTTGTCTTTGCAGCTCATTTAGTAGCATCTCATCTTCAGTCTCTTGTACTATCGGTATAGATTGATCAAGGGTTACGATAGCACTTTCTATTTTTTTGCGGTCTTCGGCAATTTCAAAATCTAACGGAATAGATTTGGCAAACTTGACCAAATCGGCTTGTTTTAAAACCTTTTCCAAATTGGCGATTGTTTCAACAGAAAGGGTCATTTTCTTTTTGAGTGAGGCTATTTTCAACCCGTGGATAAGCTCGGATGTGGTGCTTTCCATAGCCGGAATTTCGATGGCTTCTTCGATATAATTGCGTGCAATATCTGTAAGTTCGCTATAATAATTTTTGATTTCGCCTTTTTGCCAAAGTTCTTTTTTTTCTAAAATTTGCAACAAATTAGTAGCTTTTTGAATTGGCGTTTTAAATACTTCTGCTTCTATTTTTTTTCTTTGTCTAAATTGGATCAACTTATAAATACCAATTCCAATGACCGCCAAAAGTGACAAAATAAGCAGCAATTTCCAAACCCAACTTTTGCTGGTTGTGGCCGCTACAATGGGCTTGATGTCATACATTTTTTGTTTGAGTGTGTCAACAGGCACGTTCAAAACCTCGACCAAAATGGAGTCTGTAGGAAATGTTTTGTTGCCAACAACCACTTTTAGGCTTGGGATATAAAATTTTCCAGAATCAAATTGTGCCAACCCATATTTTTTGATCAGCTCATACCGACCTCCTTTTTTGACGGTATCTATTACATAAGAGCGAATCACCTCCATTTTTCCAAAAAGCTTGCCCTTCGGGAAAACAACCACAGCCATAGAATCAACATTGGTTTTGAGCGTCAAATTAAATTGGGCTCCAATTTTATTTTTGGTGACATCTATTTTGGTTTCAATCTGCTTTTGCGCAAAAATAGCGGTCGAAAAAAGCAGCGATAAAAGGTAGATTTTGAATTTCATTTTGATTTTTCGTAATAAAAAAATAGGCGTTTGAAGTTTATCTTGATTTAAAATAGCCTAATAATTTGGTAACATAACTTTCATCAACCCTTGTGTTTACAACACCCGCACCACATTTTGAAAAAGTATCCTTAAAATATGCCAACTGGTTTTGATAGTGATTTTCATAGGCCATCCTGATCGATTTTGAGTTGGTGTTTATCAATTGTGTTTGTCCGGTTTCGGCATCACACATGGGCACCATGCCAATATTGGGCATTTTTTGGTCTCGAATATCATAGACCCGAATACCCGTTATATCGTGTTTTTTGGAAGCAATTTTTAGAGTATGTTCATAATCTTCGCTCAAAAAATCTGAAATCAAAAAAACAATTGCTTTCTTTTTTTGGGTACTTGACAAAAATTTTAATGCCTGTGCTACATCTGTTTTTTGGCTTTTTGGGTCAAATTCTATAAGCTCTCTAATGATTCTCAACACATGCGATTTTCCTTTTTTTGGAGGTATATAAAGCTCTATTTGATCCGAAAAAAGAATTAATCCAATTTTGTCATTGTTTTGGGTGGCCGAAAAAGCCATTGTAGCAGCAATTTCTGTAACAACATCTTCTTTGAATTGGTTTTTGGAACCAAAACTTTCAGAACCCGAGATATCTACCATCAACATCATCGTGAGCTCGCGCTCTTCTTCAAAAACCTTGACATGTGCTTCGTTATAGCGCGCCGTTACGTTCCAGTCGATAGCACGAATATCATCGCCATATTGGTAAGGACGCACTTCAGAAAACGTCATGCCACGCCCCTTGAAAGAGGTGTGGTACTCTCCCGAAAAGATGTGATCGCTCAATCTTCGGGTTTTGATTTCTATTTTTCGAACTTTTTTGATTAACTCTTTTGTATCCATTTTTAGATTTTGAAGTCTAAATTTTCATTAAAAAATTCTTACTACTTACGATTTACTTTCGTTTGCTATGGCACCTCAACTTCGTTGATAATCTTGTTGATAATATCTACCGAAGTGATGTTTTCGGCCTCGGCTTCATACGTAATTCCTATTCTGTGTCGAAGCACATCGTGCACTACGGCGCGCACATCTTCTGGAATCACATAGCCACGGCGTTTGATAAAAGCATAGCATTTTGCGGCTGTCGCCAAATTGATGCTGCCACGTGGCGAGGCACCAAAACTAATCAGCGGTTTTAGGTTTTCGAGTTTGTATTTTTCGGGATATCGTGTCGCAAAAATAATGTCAAGTATGTATTTTTCGATTTTTTCGTCCATATACACCTCCCGAACCGCCTCTTGCGCTCGCAAAATCTGCTCTACAGAAATCACAGCATTTATTTTTTCAAAAGCTCCTTTCAAATTTTGACGTACCACCATGCGCTCGTCTTCCATTTTTGGATAATCAATCACGGTTTTAAGCATAAAACGATCTACTTGCGCCTCTGGCAAAGGATAGGTTCCTTCTTGTTCTATCGGGTTTTGGGTGGCCAATACCAAAAACGGTTTGTCTAATTTGAAAGTCGTGTCGCCAATCGTAACTTGTTTTTCTTGCATCGCTTCCAACAAGGCTGATTGCACCTTGGCTGGAGCGCGGTTTATCTCGTCTGCCAAAACAAAATTGGCAAAAATTGGGCCTTTTTTGATCGAAAATTCGTTTTGTTTGATGTTATAAATCATGGTGCCAACCACGTCTGCTGGCAACAAATCTGGCGTAAATTGTATCCTGCTAAAACTGCCCTGAACGGCTTGCGCCAAAGTATTGATAGCAAGTGTTTTTGCCAATCCAGGCACGCCCTCAAGCAAGATGTGACCTTGCCCCAAAAGCCCTATGAGCAAACGCTCTATCATGTGTTTTTGGCCCACAATAACCTTGTTCATCTCCATCGTGAGCAGGTCGATAAAAGCACTTTCTCTTTCTATTTTTTCATTAATAGCTCTTATGTCTAAAGTAGCGTTGTTTTCTTCCATTTTTTTAACTTTTTTGCTTTTTACTTGGTATTAAAATTAAGTAGTGCAAATTGAATTTTTTTTTAATGGAATGTTGTTAAAAAATGGTTAAAACTTATCAAAAAGATTTTGTTTTAAGCACAAATTATGATTTGCTTTCTTTTTTTTAAGAAAATTTGAAAAAAAAATTGTTTTGAATAATAAGTTTGCTGGGCTATTTCGTGACGCATAAAACGAGATTCTGCCGCCTTTTATAAATGTTTGCAGCGTTTCCTTATATTAAACCAAAACTACAAATTTCCAATAATTTTGTCTTTTGGATAGCGCACTTTATAGCTGATTCTGATTTTTTGGGTTTCGTTTGGTTTTAAATTCAAATTCCATGTCAAAATACCACTTTCGGTATTGTTAGAAGCACCGCTACTTTCCAACAATTCTACTTCAATATCTTTGTCTGGACTCAACGGATATTGGTCTTTGAGCAACATATCGACAGCTTCTTTTTTGTTATTTCGAACGGTAATGTCAAACGTAAATGTTTGTTCTTTTTTTGAAGACAAAAATTTGGTTCCAGATTTATCAACAATTTTTTCGCGTTTGATACTGATCTTTTTGTCACGACCCATACTCAAACTCAAGGTGTCTGTTGTTTGATTTGGGTTGATAAAAGTTTTGCCTACATAAAGTCCTTCAAAAATGATATTGGCCTCGCCCTGAAGCAAATTATATTTGGAATAATCGTTGATCTCTGCCAACAAAAACGCTTCTTTTTCGATGCGTGGTACAGCATAATATTTGTAGTGTGCGGGAAGTTGAATTTCTTTTAGTGCCACAGCATGCTCTTTGCCGTTTGACAAAATATCATAAGGAATGTCTATATCAAACGAAATATTGAGTTGGTTTTCTTGAATGTTTGTAAAATCTGAAACCGTACTTTCTTGGTCTGCCATGGCTTCGGTGGCCATTACCTGCACTCCGGCAGCCCTACCTTGAATTTGGTTTTTCATTAGTGCTTGATTGCTATAGCCATAAGCTACATTTTGTTGATAATTGAGCCACCACGCGTTCAAAATTGGGGCTTGATTGTCTTGGTTTGGGTTGCCGCTTGATAGGGTGAGTTTGATTTTTTTCCAGTCTATTCCGCTGGTTTGTGTTACTTTGGCTTTGTAAACCATATTTATAGGGTCTGCAATCGAGTTGGCTCGCAGGTCATAAAAGGGTTGCCAATTGGCGGTTGGCGTGATATAGTTGAGGTTCAAATCGACCAAAGCAGCTTCGCTGTTCATAACTTGAATGATGAGTTTTCCTTTGGAGGTTTTGTCGTCATTGGCCGTATTGGTTTCGAGTTTTGCTTTTAGATTGGCCAATTGGAGTTGTAGTTTTTTGGCTTTATCGTCGAGAGCGTCATAATTGTTGCTAATTTCGGTTCGTTTTGGACGATAATATTCGACCATTTTCATCAATTCGTTTACGTTTAGGCCTACATTTAGCCCGGATACTTGTTGGTTTTTGTCTAAAAGGTCTAATAATTTGGCTTCGGAATCGCGTGCATTTTCGGTTTTTTGAATATCTTTTTCTACAATTTTGATACTGTCACGCACTTTTTTGAGTTCTGGATTTGACAAATCTACTTCAAATTCGCTCATATAATTGTCTGAAAATTGCACTGACAAAACAGTGACCGTGGCTGGCGCGCCAATTTGTATGGTATTCTCGTTTAGATAATTGGCTACATTTTTGATTACAATTTCGCTGTTTCCTTTTGGCAAATTGACGCTCGTGGTTTGCATAATTTCTGCGGAGTTAAAATATACGGTTACGGCTTTTACTTTGGCGGTTGTAAAAATAGGTTTTTGTGCAAAAACAGAAATTGAAGCTAATAAAAATAAAAAGATTTTTTTCATTGTAATGGTTTTAGAATATCAAATATCGTTAATAAGTGGGAATATGCAATTTTTTATTTATAAATTTTGAAAGCACAGGTTTTACTTTGGTCTTGAAAATTCTATTTGGGTATAATATCCCCGACGTAGCGGCATCCTTTTTGGATTTTTTTTTCAGAAAATCCAAAAAGATATAGCGTGCGGCGGGACAGGTGGTGTGTGATCGGATGTGGTGTGATCCAAAAAAACCGCCAAAAAACTCTTTGTTTATTGGCGGTTTGGTGTTGGTTTTGATAATATTACATTTGGCTAGGGGCTTCTGTATGGTCTGCTTTCTTTTTGCAGCAGCTTTTTTTGTTGTCTTTTTTGCAACATTTTTTGCCTTCGTTATCGCATTTTTTGTCGGCTTTACAACATTTTTTGTCGGCATTTTCGCATTTGCCTGTGGCGCAACACTTTTCGCCACTCTTTTTGCAGTGGTTTTTGGCGGCTTCATCTTGAAAAAGCATTGCTTTGTCTGCAGATGATTTGAGGTTTGATACTTTGTAGGTTTTTCCGTCTGCTACGGCTTCTACTTTTTCAATCAGTGTTTCTGGGGTTTGCTTGGCCGAATCATATAGTATGGTTGCGGTTTTTTGGTCAAAATCTACTGTTGCTTTTTGAACGCCGTCTAGGGCAGATAGTTCTTTTTCGATTTTGGCAGCGCACATTACCTCGCACGACATACCGGATACAGAAAAGCTTGCAGTTTCTATTTTGCCTACGGCGGCGGTTGTTTTTTTGTTATCAACCATTTTGTCGGTGGCATTTTTGCAAGAAAAAGCCAACATTGCAATGATAGAAAGGCTTAAAAATATTTTTGTGATTTTCATTTTTTTAAAATTTAGTTGATTTAATGTACAAACGTAATAAAAAAGATATGATTATGGTTTTTTTTAACAAAAAAATGTAGAATTTTGGCAAAAAATTTTCTGATGAATTTCAAAAACACAAAATGGGTTTTGCTTTTGGTGCTTTCGCTAATTTGGGGAAGTTCGTTTTTGTTGATCAAAAAAGGTCTTATTGGTTTGTCTCCGATGCAGTTGGGCTCGTTGCGGATTGTTTTTGGGGCGCTTTTTTTGATTGCGATTGGCTTCAAAACCTTGCCTTCGATTAGCAAAAAGCAGTGGGGTTATCTGGCGCTCACGGCATTTTTTGGCACTTTTGCGCCGGCATATCTTTTTGCGCTTGCCGAAACCGAGATTGATAGTTCGGTGAGTTCGATTCTGAATTCGTTAACACCTTTGAACGCCTTGCTATTGGGGGTTTTGGGTTTTGGGGTTTTGATAAATCGGAATCAAATTTTGGGTGTTTTTGTGGGTTTGATTGGAAGTTCAATTTTGATTTTGAACGGGGCTGCAAACCATCCGAGTCAAAATTATTATTATGCCGTTTTGGTGCTTATTGCGGCTTTTTGTTATGGTTTGAATGTCAATTTGGTCAAAAAATATTTATCTGAAATGAAACCGCTTGCAATTTCGACCGGAAATTTCACAGTAATGCTGCCACCGGCGTTGTTGATTTTGTTATCGACTGGTTTTTTTGAAACGCCGTTGACGGTTGCTACCCAAAATTCGCTATTTTTTATCATGCTTTTGGGTGTTTTTGGCACTGGAATAGCCAATTTGATTTTCTTCAAATTGATTCAAATTTCGTCACCGGTTTTTGCAACTTCTGTTACCTATTTGATCCCTATTGTTGCTTTTTTTTGGGGCATGTTGGATCACGAAAGCTTAAGTTTGATACAGCTATTTGGGGCATTTGTGATCTTGATTGGCGTTTATTTATCAGCCAAAAAATAGTGTTTTTCGATAAAATTATGGATTACAATTGGAAACGGAAACTGGTTTAATTGCAATGGCAAAGTGCCTTGATCGAGTGTTCCTGCTACTTTTATTTCCCAAAATTTGATATACAAATATTGGTGTGTGAGTTTGTGCAAGACGCTAATTGGGCTGAGCTGGGTGATTTTTTGAATTTTATTTTCAAACAATTCGGTAGCTGCAAGTTGATTTTCCACAGTATCTATTTCAATTTCTGTTTGAGATTCTAGGAGCGGAAACTCGAATAGGTTGTGCCAAATTCCTTTATCGGTGCGTTGTTTGATCATGGTTCTTTGACAATCGTCTTTTAAAATCAAATAGTTGAAAAACCGTTTTGTGATTTTAATTTTCTTGAGTTTCACCGGCAGAAGTCCCACTTTTTTTAGTTTGAATGCCAAACAGCTTGTTGCAAAGATGCAGTTGTTGCAATCTGGATTTTTGGGCACACATTGCAGCGCACCAAACTCCATAATGGCTTGATTGAAGGTAGCAGCATCATTTTTTGGCAGCAAGGAGGTGGCGAGGTTTTCAAAATATTTTTTGGTTGTGGGCAGCATAATATCTTGATCTACATCAAAATAACGCGACAAAACCCTAAAAACATTGCCGTCTAAAACCGCAACATCGTGGTTGTAGGCAAACGAAGCTATTGCGGCGGCGGTATAGCTTCCAATTCCTTTTAGGGATAGCAAACCTATATAACTATCGGGAAAAACACCATTATATTGATTCGCAACTATTTGTGCAGTTTGGTGCAGGTTTCTAGCGCGTGAATAATAGCCCAAACCTTGCCAAAGCAATAATACCTGCTGTTCAGATGCGTTAGCGAGATCAAAAACAGTAGGAAAATTTTTTAAAAACGCATCATAATAGGGCAAACCTTGTGCAACACGGGTTTGCTGCAGCATAATTTCTGACAGCCAAATTGGGTATGGGTTTTGGGTATTTCGCCATGGCAAATCTCGTTTGTTTTGTAAATACCATTGAATTAACAACTTAGAAAAAGACATATTTTGAATTTGTATGCAAAAATATATGAATTTATTATAAAAATTAATGTTTAATGGTTGATTATTTGATTTTTAAATTCTTATATTTGCAAACTTAAAAATTGTACTTAATATAAAATACGAAAGAAAATGACTAAAGCAGATATCGTAGCAAAAATTACCGACAAAAAAGGTCTTGAAAAAGGAGATGTTCAAGCCGTAGTAGAAGCGTTTATGGACGAAGTGAAAGCATCACTAGAATCAGGCGATAATGTTTATTTGAGAGGTTTTGGAAGCTTTATTATCAAAACAAGAGCCGAAAAAACAGGCAGAAACATTTCAAAAAACACCACAATCAAAATTCCGGCACACAACATTCCAGCCTTCAAACCTTCTAAAGTGTTTGTAGAAGGTGTGAGAACGAATAACAAAGCAGTTTAAAAATATTATTAATCACCTAAAAATCGACAGATATGCCAAGTGGTAAAAAAAGAAAAAGACATAAGGTAGCAACGCACAAACGTAAAAAACGAGCACGTGCTAACCGACACAAAAAGAAAAAGTAGTCTAAAAACTACTTTTTTTCTTTTTAACGTTCCTTGAAATCGAGAAAGTTTTATACAAATTACTTTCTCCCCAGCCCAGGTTCAAACCTGTAAAAAATATTGTTCAATCCATCCTCGAAAAGTTGGCTTTTTATTTAGGCGCAAGCCAAAAAACAAAGCTATAGCCCACTTCTTGGATAAAAATTTACTCATGAATAAAGAATTAATCATCAGATCTAGTTCAGAAGCGGTAGATTTTGCCTTACTAAAAGATGGAAAATTAATAGAATTACACAAAGAAGAAGAAAAAAGCAACTTTCAAGTAGGCGATATATTTATAGCCAAAATTAGAAAACCAGTTGCCGGACTAAACGCTGCATTTGTAAACGTAGGCTTCGAGAAAGACGCCTTCTTGCACTACCACGATCTAGGCCCAAATCTAACTTCACAACTGAAATTCATAAAACTTGTAACCACAGGTAAATTAAAAGATTTCTCTTTAAAAAACTTTCAGTTTGAAAAAGAAATCAACAAAGATGGAGCCGTGTTAGACATTCTAACGGCAAACCAATCCATTTTAGTACAAGTTGTCAAAGAACCTATATCAACCAAAGGACCAAGAATTAGCTCAGAGCTATCACTTGCAGGAAGATTTATTGTTCTCGTTCCTTTTTCTGACAGAGTTTCTGTATCACAAAAAATAGAATCCAAAGAAGAAAAAGACCGTCTTAAAAAACTTGTACAATCCATCAAACCAAAAGGTTTCGGCGTGATTATTCGCACCGTAGCCGAAGGCAAAAAAATTGCAGAAATAGACAAAGATCTACAAACATTGCTCGACAAATGGTCGGGAATGTGCAAAAAATTACCAACTGCTCACCATCCATCAAAAATTTTAGGAGAACTCAACAGAGCATCCTCCATATTACGAGATGTATTCAATGATTCCTTCTCCGGAATTCATATCGATGACGAAGAGTTGTACAACCAAACCAAGGATTACCTGCAAGAAATTGCACCATCCAAACAATCAATCGTAAAGTTTTATCAATCAAACGATACACCCATTTTTGAAAAATACAATATCGAAAGACAAATCAAAACCTCGTTTGGCAAAAGCGTCTCGATGAGCAAAGGTGCCTACCTTATTATCGAGCACACCGAAGCCCTGCACGTAATCGATGTCAATAGCGGCAACAGATCAAACAAAGCCAACAATCAAGAAGACACCGCCATGGAAGTCAACATGATAGCCGCTGCAGAAATAGCCAGGCAGCTGCGCCTACGAGATATGGGAGGCATTATAGTAGTCGATTTTATCGATATGGCAAACCCCGAAAACCGCCGCATACTCTTTGATTACCTAAAATCAGAAATGGAAGACGACAAAGCAAAACACAAAATCTTGCCCCCAAGCAAATTTGGATTAGTCCAAATCACCAGACAACGTGTGCGCCCAGAAGTTAATATCAAAACCAGAGAAGAAGATCCAAACAACGAAAATGCCGAAATCGAAGCCCCAATTTTGATCATCGACAAAATCGCATCAGACCTGGAACGAATGCTAAAAACCCACAAAAACATCGTCCTCAATGTGCACCCATTTGTAGCAGCATATCTCTCAAAAGGAATCATATCAGTGCGCGTAAAATGGTTTATAGACCACAAAAAATGGATCAAAATCATACCCCGAGACGCCTATACCTTTTTAGAATACCACTTTTTTGACAACAAAGGAACCGCAATCGACGACTAAAACCAAACCGCCTCTCCACAAGAAAGGCGGTTTTTTTATGCTTTTTTGGGCGTGCCCCTTCGGGTCGGTCTCCGGTTCCCGCTTTTTTTTGGGGCTGAAAAACGCCCCAAAAAAAGAGCTCCACCTTTGCCCTCACGCAAGTAGCCACAAGACAACCTACATTAATTTAGACTTTTTGTTTTCAAAATATTTCAAAATATTTTAATTTAGAATTTCAAAAAACATAGAATCCACCCCACCATCTGTATTTTTATAACCCGTCTCAACTCTTTTGTCAGCAGAACATCCCCACTAAACCCCAAAAAGTTCTTTAAAAACAATACACAAACCCATCAATAAAACAAACCAACCAAAAAAAGGTTTTAGTCGCTCTCCCTCTATTTTTTTGGACAATGCAGTCCCAATAAACATTCCACAAATCGCAATTCCAGAAACAGAAAAAAGCAATCCATAATCAAGCCGAATCCCCGCAAAAACATCACCCGCAAAACCAATTGTCGAGTTGATAAAAATAATCAACAATGACGTTCCAACAGCTTGTTTCATTGGCAAATTAGCAAAAAACAACAATGCTGGAATTATCAAAAAACCACCGCCAGCACCCAAAAAACCAATCAAAAAACCAATCAAAAAACCAAAAAAAGCCAATTTTTTATAATCAATTATTTGAAAGACATCAGCCCTTTTTTTAGTATTTTTAATCATCATTATAGACGCCAAAATCATCAAAATCGCAAATACAACCATAATCAAAACATCCTTTGAAATCACAAAATCTCTGAGGCCACCAATTTGATTTGGAATTAGAGGCAGTAATATTTTTCTAGTCAAAAGCACAGAAAAGACAGATGGAAACGCAAATACAACCGCAGGTTTTAATTTTAAATTCCCCATCAAAGAATGCCGATATACACCCACCATAGCCGTAATCCCGACAATAAATAAGGAATAACTTGTCGCATTCTCTGGATTTATTTCAAACAAATATACCAAAACAGGCACCGTCAATATACTACCCCCACCGCCAATTAGCCCTAGAACAATACCAATCAGGATAGAGATAAAATAACCTAAAATTTCCATTTTTTTTGAATTTACTTAAAATATAGCGCAAAATTGCAACTAAAATCTATAAAACACAGTAACAAAAGTCACTTTAAACAAGTTTAAAAAGGTTTCAAAATTTCGATATGATTGCGATGAAGTTTTACCAATTCTCGCCGCTCCATTTTTTTGAGTAAGCGCGAAACTACCTCGCGAGAGCTGTTCAATTCTGTAGCAATATCTTGATGCGAAAGTTTCAAATCTAAACATCCACAAGAATCTATGTGCTTTTTGATATAGAAAACCAATCGCTTATCCATCGCCTGAAAAGCAATACTATCAACCACTTCGAGCACTTCTTCAAACCGAGTGCGATACGTATCTATTACAAATTCATACCAACTTCGGTGCTGCATCATCCATTTATCCATCAGCAGCAGCGGCACCATAAGCAACTCAGCATCTTCAACAACCTTTGCCATAATCTGACTTTTTTGGCTTTTTGTGGCACAAATCATCGATATAGCACAGGCCTGACCAGGTTGTAGATAATACATAAAAAATTCACCTCCGCTCTCGTCCTGCCGAAAAATTTTGATACGACCACTTAACACCAAAACAGTATTTTTGATATATTGACCCGTTTCTATAAGGATATCACCACTCATAAACGACTTCGCAACAGACTGATTTTCAATATCTTTTATCAAATCTATTGAAAAATGAGGATATAGTAATTTGATGTTGTTTTTCATTAGCGCAATTTAGATTAATTTTTTTTCTTTTTTTTAAAATAAATTCAAAAACAGCTTAACTTTGCATTTTTAATAGAAACCATAAAACTTACATATATGTATCCACCCGAACTAACACAACCCATGCGCGCTGAACTTTCAGGAGCAGGGTTTCAAGAATTATTTTCAGCAAACCAAGTTGAATCCGCTATAAAATCCACCGGAACAACACTTTTGGTGGTCAATTCTGTTTGTGGATGTGCAGCCAGAAACGCTCGCCCAGGTGCCAAAATGAGTTTAGATAATGCCAGCAAGCCTGATTCTTTAATAACTGTTTTTGCAGGCGTTGACAAAGAAGCCGTTGATGCAGCAAGAAGTTTTATGTTTCCGTTTCCGCCGTCTTCGCCAAGTATTGCTCTTTTTAAAGATGGAGAATTGGTGCACATTTTAGAGCGTCACCACATTGAAGGTCGTCCAGCAGAATTGATCGCAGAGAATCTAAAATCTGCTTTCGATTCGTTTTGTTAAGGCTTTAAAGTCGCTTATGAGCTATTTTTAAGCGATTTACAAATTATTCTTTTTCTTCAACATCTTGATAATCTGGATATAAAAATTTGTTATATGGAAATCTGCTAATGTGAATTTGTCTTACAGTTTCATAAACCAATACTCTAAATGATTCAAAATTATCTTTGCTCAACGCCGAAATAAATAGCGTTTCATTTGACCCGTTTTGGCTCATCCATGTTTGTTTCCATTCTGCAAGTGTAAAATGTTTTTTGGTTTTTTCAGTAATCAAATCATCCTCATCGATGGTCAAATGCTGGTAGGCGTCAATTTTGTTAAAAACCAAAATAGTAGGTTTGTCATTGCTTTTTATATCGGTCAAAGTTTTATTCACTGCCGCAATATGATCTTCAAAATCAGGATGAGAAATGTCGATAATATGCAACAACAGATCGGCTTCGCGCACTTCGTCTAGCGTGCTTTTGAAAGAATCGACCAATTGTGTAGGCAGTTTTCTGATAAAACCGACGGTGTCTGAAAGCAAAAAAGGTAGGTTTTTGATTACTACCTTTCGCACGGTTGTGTCTAGTGTTGCAAACAATTTGTTCTCTACAAAAACCTCACTTTTACTAATCACATTCATCAATGTCGATTTGCCTACATTGGTATATCCAACCAAAGCAACCCGAACCATTGCCCCACGATTGCTGCGTTGAACAGACATTTGCTTGTCTATAATTTTTATTTTTTCTTTGAGCAAAGCGATACGATCCCGAACAATTCTACGATCGGTTTCAATCTCGGTTTCGCCAGGCCCACGCATTCCTATGCCGCCTTTTTGTCGTTCGAGATGCGTCCACATTCCAGACAATCGAGGAAGCAAGTAGATACATTGCGCAAGTTCAACCTGCGTTCTTGCATACGAAGTTTCTGCACGCTGGGCGAAGATGTCCAAAATCAAATGGGTTCTGTCTAAGACTTTGCATTCCAAAATTTTGGTGATGTTTTTTTGTTGTGAAGGAGATAGTTCATCATCAAAAATAACGGTCGAAATAGCATTGTTTTTTACATACAAATTGATTTCTTCCATTTTTCCGGTGCCCAAAAAAGTCTTTGGGTTTGGTCGTTCCATTTTTTGAAAAAATCTTTTAATAACTTGACCGCCTGCCGTAAAAGTCAAAAATTCTAACTCGTCCAGATATTCTGTCAATTTTTCTTCGCTTTGTTTTTGAGTAATAATTCCTACAATAACGGAGCGTTCAAATTTTATGGTTTCTTTTTCTAACATTTTTTTAAATAAGCTTCAAAATTACAGCTTTTGCCTTGATTTGAAACATTTATAGCTGCAAAAAGATGTTTTTTTCAACAAAATTGAAATTTTGGGTCAAATATTCACATTTTTTTATAAATTTGAACGCTATTATTTATAATAAACCCAACCCCAAACCCTAAACTTTTCATACTTATGAAAAAATTTACGCTATTATTCTTGTTTTTTTTATACTCTTTTGTAGGATATTCACAATTTCCTGAAGGCTTTGAAGGCTCTACTACTGCCTTGCCACCAGGCTGGACGAGCTATCAATCTGGTCTTGGTGTGAATCAGGTTTGGAAAATTAGTTCTTTGATTACAACGCCACCCTTTATTTGTGACGGTCTTAATTCGGCTTTTATAGACCGAGAAAATGCTCCTGGCAT
>JANNBA010000151.1:0-6079 GCA_031384845.1 Bacteroidota bacterium | reverse complement strand
CAGTATTGGTTTTGGGTTACTAATTGGGTGGTGATGGTTTCGCGCAATCCTACTACGTTTGGCATGTTGGTGTATTTTGTAAATCGTCTTAATCCCATGAGCATCATGCGTTGTTCGTCGCCGGTGGCAAAGGATATGATGCTTTCTTTGCCTTTTTGGGTTACGATATCGACGGCTTTGTAGAGGTATAATTCGGCCATTGCGATTTGTTCTTTGCAGTTGTCTTGGCCTATTTTGTTTGCCATTTTTTCGGTTCGCAGGATGGTGCTTTCGGCCATATAGATTTCGATGAGCATGTCTGCGGCGGCCATCAATAGTTGTTGGTGGGCGTCTAGATCCATTCCGTATTTTTGTACGGCTCCGCCTGCTACCATTAGGAATGCTTTTTTGAGTTTGGCTACCATTTCTTTTTCTTCGGCAAATAGTGCGGCATAGTCTGGTGTGTCAAAAGATGGGATTGCCATGAGTTCTTCTTGTACTTTGCTGGCTGGGCCAAGGAGGTCAACGTGTCCTTTGAGGGCTTTTTTGATGAGCATTCCTACGGATAGCATTCGGTTTATTTCGTTGGTGCCTTCGTATATTCGGGCTATTCGGGCGTCTCGCCATGCTGATTCCATTGGGGTATCTTCTGAGAATCCCATGCCACCAAGTATTTGTATTCCTTCGTCGGCGCAGGCTTGTACGTCTTCTGAGACGGCGACTTTTAGGATCGAGCATTCGATGGCAAATTCTTCGACGCCTTTTAGTTCGGCTTCTTGGTGGCTTGCTCCTTCGGCTTCGCGGGCGATGATGCGGTCTTCGATGTCTTTTGCGGCGCGATAGGTGGCGCTTTCGTTGGCATAGCAATTGGTTGCCATTTCGGCCAATTTGGCTCTTATGGCTCCAAATGTGGAGATTGGGACATTAAATTGGATTCGGTCATTGGCATATACTACGGCGTTTGTGATCACGCGTCTTTGTGCGTCTATGCAGGCGGCGGCGAGTTTGATTCGGCCTACATTTAGGGAATTCATGGCGATTTTGAAGCCGTTTTGTCTGTCGGAGAGCATGTTTTCGGCTGGAACTTTGGTTTCGTTAAAGAATACTTGTCTGGTTGAGGAGGCGCGTATTCCGAGTTTGTGTTCTTCTTCGTTCATGGTTATGCCGTTTTCGGGATCGTTTTCGACAATAAATCCGGTGATGTTTTTGTCGTTTTCGATTCGTGCAAATACTATAAATACGGAACAGAATCCGGCGTTTGATATCCACATTTTTTGTCCTGTTATGGTGTAGTGGGTGCCGTCTTGGCTCAAAACGGCTTTGGTTTTGCCTGAATTGGCATCGCTTCCTGCGCCGGGTTCGGTGAGGCAATAGGCACCAAACCATTCGCCTGAAGCGAGTTTTGGAACATATTTTTGTTTTTGTGCTTCGCTTCCATAGAGGGTTATGGGCATAGTCCCGATTCCGGTGTGTGCGCCAAATGCGGTTGACAGCGAGCCTGATGCGCCTGATATATAGTCGCATACCAAACAGGTGTTTACAAATCCCATTCCCATTCCGCCATACTCTTCGGGAACGGCAACGCTCAAGAAGCCCAAATCTCCGGCTTTGCGCATACAGGCTTCTGTAAAGGCATAGTCTTTGTT
The DNA here is from genome assembly GCA_031384845.1 of Bacteroidota bacterium. Classification (GTDB taxonomy): domain Bacteria; phylum Bacteroidota; class Bacteroidia; order Flavobacteriales; family Flavobacteriaceae; genus Flavobacterium. Next base: position 4,454 of record JANNBA010000151.1, on the reverse strand, counting down.
TTCGAATCGGTTTTTGTTGGGCCAAATTTCTTTATCTACAAATTCTTTTACAGAATCTCGCATCATAATTTGTTCTTCCGAAAAGTCTTCGGGTGTGAAAATGTTTTCGCAATTTGTTTCTTTTACGAGGAATTGTCCTCCGCGGGTGATGTCTTTCATGTTGTTTTTTATTTTATTTGAGGAAGGGTATAGAGGTTAGAATATAGAATATAGAATATAGAATATAGAATATAGAGGTTAGATTAAATGGATATTTATTTTAGATTATTTTCAAATGACATTGTCATTTTTTGAAATTCTTCTATTATGATTTCTAATTGGTTATAGGTTGTTTCGTTTATATATTTTCTATGTTTTGCGACTATAAGTTGTGTGTTTAATTCAAAAGATGAGCCAAGTGAAATATCCAAAAAATGAATAAATGACTTGTCGATCCTTGCAGATCCTTCTGCAATATTACTTGGAATAGAAACCGAACATCGACTAATCTGTGAACTTAAATCAAATCTTTCGTGTTTTGGAAAATCTAATAAAACATCAGAAATCTGATTTGCAATTTTAATTCCAAGTTGCCAAATTTTTAAGTTTTTATAGTTGTGTCGCATCTTTTTTAATTTAGTTGATTGAGGATAGAACATAGAATTTGATTAAAATTTGATGTAAAGTGAATAAAGATTATGATTGAAGATATAATATGAGTAAAATTTGATATAAAGAGAATAAAGATTTTACTCTATACTTTATATTCTATATTCTAACCTCTATACTCTATATTCTATTCTCTATGTTCTATATTCTATTCTCTCTTTTCTTTTCTCTCTTTTCTCAAAAAAGCTCAAAAATCCCTGCCGTTCCTTGCCCTGTTCCTACACACATACTCACTATGCCATATTTAGATTTTCGCAATCTCATTTCTTCAAACAATTGCACCGATAGTTTTGCTCCTGTGCAACCAAGTGGGTGTCCTAATGCTATGGCACCCCCGTTTACGTTGATAATTTCTGGGTTCAAATCTAGCTCACGGGTTACGGCAAGTGCTTGACTTGCAAAGGCCTCGTTTAGCTCGATCAAATCGATATCTTGTAGCGTTAATCCAGCTTGTTTTAAGGCTTTAGGAATTGCTTTTACGGGACCAATTCCCATGATTCTTGGTGGTACTCCCGCCGAAGCAAAGTTTACCAATCTGGCAATTGGATTCAAATTCAATTCTTTGACCATTTCTTCGCTCATCACTAATACAAAAGCGGCTCCATCACTCATTTGTGATGAATTTCCGGCCGTTACAGTGCCATCGGCAGCAAAAACAGGCTTTAAATTTGCCAAACCTTCTAAGGATGTTCCAAATCTTGGGCCTTCATCTTTGGAGACGATATAGGTTTTGGTTTCTTTTTTTCCGTTTTCGTTTATAAAAGTTTGATCTACAGAAATTGGTACAATTTGACTGTCAAATTTGCCTTCGGATTGTGCTTTTAATGCTTTGTTGTGCGAGTGGAACGCAAACGCATCTTGGTCTTCACGAGATATATTAAATTGCTTGGCTACCGCTTCAGAGGTTAATCCCATACCCCAATAATAGTCTTCGTTTCCGGCTTTTGCAACGCCATAATCTGGTGTTGGTTTGTAGCCTCCCATCGGAATAAAACTCATGCTTTCGGCTCCACCTGCTATAATGCAATGCGCCATTCCAGATTGGATTTTGGCTGTTGCCATTCCAATGGTTTCAAGTCCAGAGGCACAATATCTGTTGACTGTTACGCCTGGAACATCTTCAACTTTTAGTCCCATGAGCGAAATTAATCGACCCACATTCAAACCTTGCTCGGCTTCGGGCATGGCATTGCCTACCATCACATCGTCGATGCGGGTTTTGTCAAAATCGGGTAGCGTTGCCATCATAAATTCGATGGTTTCTGCAGCCAATTCATCAGGGCGTTTGAAACGAAATAATCCTTTTGGTGCTTTGCCAACTGCGGTTCGGTAGGCTTTTACAATGTATGCTGTTTTCATGGGAGTATCTAGTATTAAGTATAGCGGATTAAGTATTTAGATTTTAGTATTTAGATTTTGTTTTTAAGAATCAAGATTTAGAATCTTTGTCCTAATTTCTCAACGGCTTTCCTTTAGTTAGCATAAACTGAATTCGCTCCAAAGTTTTCCGCTCTGTACACAAACTCAAAAATGCTTCTCTTTCAATATCCAATAAATATTGTTCAGAAACCATTGTTGGCTCGCTCAAATCGCCACCTGCCATCACATAAGCGAGTTTGTTGGCAATTTTTAGATCATGTTCAGAAATATATTTGCCCGCTACCATTTGATTGGTGCCTACAAGAAACATTCCAAGGGCTTGCTTGCCCAACACTTTTACATCAGTACGACGCATTGGTTGTGTATATCCTGCTTCTGCCATCATCAATGCGTGTTTTTTGGCCTCCGCAATTTGACGGTCTTTATTTACAACCACAATATCTTTTCCTTTTTGTAAAATTCCCAAATCAAAAGCTTCATAAGCCGATGTTGAGACTTTTGCCATTGCCACAGTCAAAAAATATTCTTGCAAAACGTTCAATTCGACATCGTTTTTGTGAAACAAATCCGAGGCTCTCAAAGCCATTTCTTTGCTGCCGCCACCGCCAGGAATAACGCCAACCCCAAACTCAACCAAACCAATATAGCTTTCTGCTGCGGCTACTACTTTGTCTGCGTGCATACTCATTTCGCAACCACCACCAAAGGTCATGCCGTGAGGCGCAACAACTGTTGGAATGGCAGAATATCGCAATCGCATCATCGTGTCCTGAAACATTTTGATGGCCATGTTCAGCTCGTCATACTCCTGCTCGACTGCCATCATAAAAATCATGGCCAAGTTGGCACCAACCGTAAAATTGGCCGCCTGATTTCCAATTACCAATCCTTGAAATTGGGTTTCTGCCAAGTCAATGGCTTTATTGATTCCTTGCAAAACCCCGCCACCAATGGTATTCATTTTTGATTGAAACTCGAGATTCAAAATCCCATCGCCCAAATCTTGAATGATAGCGTCTGGATTGCTCCAAACTTTTTTGCTTTCGCGAATATTGTTTAAAATAATAAAACTGTCTTGTCCCGGAATTTTTAGTTGTGTTTTTGTACTTATGTTATAAAAACAGGTTGCGCCTTCCTTGACCGAATAAAAAGTTTGATTTCCAGCGGCTAACATCTCCAAAACCCAATTTGCAGGTTCAAGATTTTCGGCTTTCATCAATTCAATTCCTTTTTCGACACCAATAGCGTCCCAAATTTCAAAAGGACCATTTTCCCAACCAAAACCAGCCTTCATGGCATCATCAATTTTGTATAATTCGTCTGAAATTTCTGGAATTCTGTTGGCGCAATAAGCAAACATCCCGGCAAACGATTTGCGATAAAATTCGCCTGCTTTGTCTTTTCCTTTTACTAAAATTTTGAATCTATCTATTGGTTTATCGATAGTTTTTGTAAGTTCCAAAGTTGCAAAACTAGCTTTTTTTGCGGCACGATATTCTAATGTGTTTAAATCTAACGAGAGAATTTCTTTGCCTACTTTTTTATAAAATCCCTGATTTGATTTGCTTCCTAACCATTTGTTTTCCATCATTTTATTTACAAAGTCAGGCAATTTAAACAGCTTATGACGCTCATCTGAAGGGCAATTGTCATAAATTCCGTTGGCAACATGCACCAAAGTATCTAATCCGACAACATCTACCGTACGAAAAGTTGCAGATTTTGGTCTGCCAATCACAGGCCCAGTTAATTTATCAACCTCTTCAATAGTCAAATTCATTTCTTGAACCAAATGAAAAAGACTTTGAATGCCAAAAATTCCGATGCGATTGCCTATAAATGCCGGAGTATCCTTTGCAACAACTGCTGTTTTTCCTAAAAATTTTTCGCCATAATTAGTCAAAAAATCAATTACTGCGGTTGTTGTTTTTGGTCCCGGAATGATTTCAAATAATTTTAAATAACGTGCAGGATTAAAAAAATGTGTACCACAAAAATGCTGCTGAAAATCTTCGCTTCTGCCTTCTGACATAAAATGAATCGGAATTCCAGAAGTATTTGAAGTTACCAAAGTGCCGGGTTTTCTGAATTTTTCGATTTGTTCAAAAACCAATTTCTTGATTTCCAACCGCTCTACAACTACCTCGATAATCCAATCTACATCGGCAATTTTTGCCATATCGTCTGTGGTATTTCCGGTGATAATTCTACTGGCAAATTTGGTATTATATATAGGAGAAGGTTTAGATTTTAACGCGTTGGCTAAATGATCATTTACCAATCTGTTTCTAACCAATTTGTGGTCTAATGTAAGTCCTTTTTTGGTTTCGGTTTCAGTTAATTCACGGGGAACAATGTCCAAAAGCAACACTTCTACACCAATATTGGCAAAATGACACGCAATTCCAGAACCCATAATCCCAGAA
>JANNBA010000148.1:0-16811 GCA_031384845.1 Bacteroidota bacterium | reverse complement strand
CATAATTGGTTATTAACGGAAAAACCATTAGTAAACCCAATATTTAATGATATAATAAAATGGATCAAAGAAAATAAATGATTATCTAAAATTTAAAACTTCATCAATTAAAATTGGCAAGATAATAATGCCTAACCCACCTCCAGCCCAGCCATTCATTGCCCCCAAAAAGCCAACAAGGATTTGCAATCATAGAATTTTGACAAAAAACATAGCCCATGAGATAAACTCCTGTTTTACGGAATCGGCAATTTTGTCAATCGGGTTATCGTAAAGTTTTTTTTCATTTCAATTGGTGTTTTTGTCTTTTGCATTTGTGTAGCCAAAAATGGTTTTTTTGTGCTTGAATTTAGACATTGTTTTGTGCTTTTGTGGTCTATGTTTAATCGAAGTTTAGGGCAACCAAAGCGCTAACGCTGTAAAATTTAAAAGACTAAATGTCTTTTGAAACTTAATTTTTTCAAAAAAACAATTTGTCTTGCAGCGGCATGCGTGAGGGCAAAGGCGGAGCTCTCTTGGGGCTGGCGTTTTTCATCCAGCCCCAAGAAGCGGGAGCCGGAGACCGACCTGAAAGGGCACGCCCAAAAAAAAACCGCTTCATCGAAACGGTTTTTTTGGTTTTTTTATTATGCTAGCATCGTGACTGGGTTTTCTAAAAATTGGCGTAAGGTTTGCAAAAATTGTGCGCCAATCGCGCCATCTACCGTACGGTGATCACATGCTAATGTTACTTTCATCGTGTTGCCTACCACGATTTGCCCGTTGCGAACCACAGGTTTTTCGACGATTGCGCCTACCGATAGGATAGCTGAGTTGGGTTGGTTGATGATCGAGGTAAATTCTGTAATGCCAAACATGCCAAGATTGGAAACTGTAAAGGTGCTGCCTTCCATCTCTGTGGGTTGCAATTTTTTGGTTTTGGCACGTGTTGCCAAGTCTTTGACGTTGTTGCCTATTTGTGTGAGACTTTGTTGGTCTGCATATTGAAGTACGGGCACAACCAAGCCATCTTCTACGGCTACGGCTACACCTATATTTATGTGGTGGTTGATGATTGTAACTTCATTTGTCCACTGCGAGTTTACTTTTGGGTGTTTTTTGAGTGCCATGGCGCAGGCCTTGATCACCATATCGTTGAACGAAACTTTGGTGTTTGGTAGGCTATTGATGGTGCTTCGAGATTGCATGGCTTGATCCATTGCTACTTCGATTGTCAAATAGAAATGTGGTGCGGTGAATATGGATTCTGATAATCTTTTGGCAATGATTTTTCGCATCTGCGAGTTTTTCACTTCTTCGATATTGGTTTGTCCAGTGGCTACAACTGTTGGTTGTTGCGTGATTGGGGTTGGTGCAGCGGAGATTGGGGTATAGTTTTCGATGTCTGCTTTGATAATTCTGCCGTTTTCGCCTGTGCCTTTGATTTGATTGGGGTTTATGCCTTTGTCTTGGGCTATTTTTTTTGCTAATGGCGATATAAACAGTCTTTCGGTTGCCGTATTATTTGCGACAACTACTGTTGTGATTGGTGCTTGTATGGTGGTTTCACTCGTGGGCTGTTCGGGCTGATTGTTATTGTTTTTGTAATTCTCGGCAATGCCTGAAACATCGGTGCCCGCTGGGCCAATAATGGCCAAAACGCTATCTACTGGTGCAGCTATTCCTTCTGCAATGCCTATGTATAGTAGTGTTCCTGCGTTGAAAGATTCAAATTCCATGGTGGCTTTGTCTGTTTCAATTTCGGCAAGTATGTCACCTTCTGTCACGTTGTCTCCTACTTTTTTGAGCCAGGTGGCTACAGTTCCGTCTGTCATAGTGTCGCTCAAACGTGGCATAGTAACCACAATAACGCCTTTTGGCAGGGCAGTATTTGTGCTTGGCGAAGGAGCTGTAACGGCTATTGTTTCGGTTGGTGCTTGGGTTGTATTGGTTTCTTTTGTTTGTAGCATTTCAGAAATGTCTTCGCCTGCTTTACCAATTATTGCTAATAAAGAATCTACGGGCGCAGATTCGCCGGCGGCAATTCCAATATACAATAGGGTTCCAGAATTGAATGATTCAAATTCCATTGTGGCTTTGTCAGTTTCAATTTCGGCTAGAATATCGCCTTCGGCTATAGTGTCGCCAACTTTTTTGAGCCAAGTAGCTACGGTTCCTTCGGTCATTGTATCGCTCAAACGAGGCATTGTGATTTTGATTGCCATAAGTTTTATAGTTTGTGAGGGATAAATGGATAGTTTTCTTGTTCGTAAACCACGTCATACAATTGTTGTACTTCTGGAAATGGTGATGCTTCTGCAAAAGCTACGCATTCTTCAACTAAGTCTTTGACACGTTCATCAATTATTTCAATTTCTTCTTGAGTGGCATATTTTTTGTCCAAAATCACTTCCAATACTTGTGTGATAGGATCTATTTTTCTATATTCTTCTACTTCTTCTTTGCTGCGATAAAGTTGTGCGTCAGACATAGAGTGTCCTCGGTAGCGATAGGTTTTTAGTTCCAAAAATGTTGGCCCATCACCTCTTCGAGCGCGGTCTATGGCTTCGCTCATCGCTTCGGCAACCTTTACTGGATTCATACCGTCAACCGGGCCGCATGGCATTTCATATCCCAGACCTAATTTCCAAATATCGGTATGGTTTGCAGTGCGCTCTACTGAAGTTCCCATGGCATAGCCGTTGTTTTCTACAATAAATACAACTGGTAATTTCCAAAGCATTGCCATATTAAAAGTTTCGTGAAGCGAGCCTTGTCTTGCGGCGCCATCGCCAAAATAGGTTAGTGTAACGCCATCTCTACCAAAATATTGATCCGCAAATGCGATACCAGCTCCCACCGGAATTTGTGCACCAACAATACCGTGACCGCCATAAAAACCATGTTCTTTTGAAAATATGTGCATTGATCCGCCCATTCCTTTTGAAGTCCCAGTTACTTTTCCTAAAAGTTCAGCCATGACTTTTCTAGGGTCAACCCCCATACCAATTGGTTGAACGTGGTTGCGATAGGCAGTGATCATCTTGTCTTTGCCCAGTTCCATAGCGTGCAAAGCTCCTGCCAAAACGGCTTCTTGACCGTTATATAGGTGCAAAAATCCACGGACTTTTTGTTGGATATAAAGAGCTGCTAATTTGTCTTCAAATTTTCTCCAAAGCAGCATGTCTTCATACCACTTTAAATATACTTCTTTTGTAATTGCTTTCATGCGCTAATGGCTTGCTAAAAAATGTTGTTATTGCTTTTTTTTTGCAAAATAGTTTTCTCACACGTATTTGCATTCCAATTTCTTGGATTGCAAAAATAGGATATTCCAGTTAAGAACTGAAATTTTAACAATGATTTTTACAAAATTTAAAGAAATTTTTTATCAAACATAAAAGGCAGCAAGTTTTTCAGGGAGTTTGATTGATATATGGCACCCGTTTCGCCCATAAAATAGATACTTATCGGACTTTCTTGTTTCAATTCGTATTCTGCTATCGATTGCCGACATCCTCCGCAAGGCGGAATTGGTGCCGTGGTTTTGTTGTGGTCTGATGCTGCTGTAATGGCAATAATTTCAATTTTGACCTCTGGATAAAGCGCTCCTGCCTGAAATATGGCAACCCGCTCTGCACACAAACCAGACGGATAAGCTGCGTTTTCTTGGTTTGATCCTATCACAATTTTCTTGTTGTCTAACAAAATTGCTGCGCCAACTCTAAATTTTGAATATGGAGCATACGCGGTTTTTCTGACTTCAATGGCTCGATTCATTAGTGTTTGAATGTCTAACGGCAATTGATCAAAACTGTCATATACAGCAAATCGAGTAGTGATGCTAATTTCTTTCATACAAAATATTGGTTTGTTGGTTTCAAATCTAATATTCGTCGTACTTGTCGCCAAAATTAAAGGTCAGCGAAAATCGAAGGGTATTTTCTAAAGGATTCCTAATTCTAGATGCCGAAAACAAATAAGATACATCTACTGCAACTACATTATACTTGAAGCCAGCTCCTAGCGAAAAAAACTTTCTCGCACCTTTAAATTCACTTTCGTGAAAATAACCCAATCTCATCGCAAATGATTCTTGATAGTTATATTCTGTCCCAACAGAGTAGGTAAACTCTTTGAGCTCTTCGCTAAATCCGCCTGGCGCATCACCAAATGATTGAAATATGCCCGAAGTCCAGCCTATTTTTCGATAATCATTATAGTTTTGATCTTTTTCTGATTGCGAAATTGTTCCGTTTCCGTCAATATCAACAGCGTCCTGAGGAGTTGGCACCATCAATTTTGAAAATTCAACATTGAGTCCTATTTTATTATATTCGTCTAAAATGAAATCAAATCCACTTCCTACTTTCATATTTGCAGGCAAAAAGTTGGCCGTAATTTCATCTGCATCATAACTAATTTTTGGTCCCATATTTTGAAAATTAATACCGGCTCTAATACGGCCGTCAAAATCAGAAAAAGACAATTCTTCAGATTGATAAAAAGCAGCAACATCAACAGCAAAGGTGTTTGCTGCCGTGGCATCGCCATTTGCATCTACAATTCTGAGGTTAGAATTGATAAATCTACCAGCAACAGCCATCGAAAATCGCTCACTCAATTTTAGGGCATAAGAGCCGTCTATTGCAAACTCGTTTGGCGAAACTTTGGTGACAGGCCCATCAGCAGTTTCTCTCAATTCGATTTCGCCAAGCCCAAAATATCGAATACTTCCTGCCCATGCCATGCGGTCATCTATACGGTTAAAATAATTAAGCTGCGCCAACGAAATGTCATTTACCAAATCTGTCAAATAGGGGGTATAGCTAACAGAAAAGCCTTGTTTCTCTAAAGAGAAAGCGTATTTGGCGGGATTGTATTGTTGAGAAAACGCATCGGCAGAAGTGGCAACACCTTGGTCTGCCATACCGGCAGATCGGGCATCGGCGGCAACCAACAAAAAGGGTACGCCAGTAGTAATCACACGGGTTAAATCTTGTGCAAAAGTGGTTTGAATGGCAATAAATACAAGGAGATAAAGAGGTGCTTTTTTCATTTTTATAAAAACTTTTATTTAACAAATATACTAATTTCTTATAAGATTACCAATTTTTCGTATTTTTCGACTTTTTTATTGGTAAAAGTTGACTTTACTGTCAGTTTATAAACATAGACGCCTTTGCCAATTTTGTCGCCAAAATCGTCTGTACCATCCCAACTGATTTCGCGCGACAAAAAGCCGTCTGTATTGATAATTTGATTTTTTGTGAACACAATTTTCCCTGTTACAGTCATCACTTGCACTTGCACTTCGAGCGGTTCAAATGGGTGGTTGTGCGTAAACCAAAACTGCGTATAATTCACAAACGGGTTTGGATAATTCAGCACGTTTGTGAGCGTAATATCTTCATTTCCAACTACCAAAAATTGAATTTCAGACATTACAGGATTGTTATAAACATCCCACGCTTTGAAGGACAAAGTATGCAATCCCAAGGTCAAATTTCTGAAAGGAAATTTAAGTTTTCCTTTCGTATAATCGTTGGGCTCTGTTTCATAATAATCGTTCATAACGATAGGCTTATTGACATCACCATCCAAAACGGCAATGATGTCATGCCCAATACCACTTGCGGTATTGATCCCGTTTTGATCCTCTAAAAAAGCCAACAAAAAAGGAGATTCGTTGGTGATTCCGCCAGAAACAAAGGTTTGATCGTTCATAAACAACTTTACCTTTGGAGGCACATCATCTGCCACCGCATTTTCGTTGATGCCACCAACAATTATCGAAGTATCAAAACCTGTTTGATTGCTCAATTCGTTTGTTTTTTTGGCATAAAAACTTATTCTACCATTGCCAACTGGCACTCGAATATCACGCGGAACAACAAAATTAAATTCAAAAAGCCCGTTTAAAATTGTAGCATTTCCTCGAAAAATAGTTTCCCCAAGATTAGAAAAACTAAGCGTTATTAGATCGTTGTCGCCATTTGTAGTACCATCATTTCCTAATGTTTGTCTAATAATGGGTTTGTCAAAAATGGTAACCGCTAAATCACCGCTATAATTACCCATCAAATTGGTGCCATTCTCGTCACGAATCTCGCCAGAAATTTTAATATTGCTTAAAGCTTTTAGAGAATCTACAGGCTCTGAAATTGGAATATTATTGATTTTTGTCAAAACAATTTTTGGCTTTGGAATCGCCAAAACCAAAGCTGGATCACCAATATAAAATACCATTTCAGGATTATATGGATATAAATTTTTGGTTCGGCGAAGTGCTTCTGCCATCGAAATAGTTTCGTTCGTATTGAAACCAAATAATTGTTTTGACAAAATATTGTTGATACTAAGCCCAGTCGAAAGTCCGATTTCTCTGGTGGTTGTAATCAATGAAATGGCGCCACCTTTTGGATTCCAATACATATATTCACCAGCCGTAGGTCGAAAGGGGTTATCAAATCTTGTAAATTCACAAGTGATTGTTACAAACAGTGGCATTTTGTACTCGTTTGTAAGGTTTTGGGCGTCAGACTTTTCCAGAATCCGTTCGTGTGCCAATCCATCTTCGCCACCATGACCAAAATAATTAAAAACCAAGGCGCCTTGCTCAAATGCGTTTACAAAATCTTCGCGCACTTTTGGATATCTATCGCCTCCTGCTGCCGTTTCTTGCACATAAGAATCTGAATGAATTTTTTTGACATTGATAAACGGTTTTTTATCAAAAAGCTCATCGCCTAATTTATTCAAGCCAATTTCTAAAGATTCTTCACCATTTTTGTCAACATCATCAGAGATTAATACAAAATTATTGCGCCATCGGCCAAAAGATTTTATGTCATGATACCGGATGATTTTGGCAATCATTTCTTCTGCCTGAATGGCATCTAAAACAGGCATTCTGCCAACGGCAATATCCAATCCTTCTGAAGTAGCAGGCTCCATATCTCCCTCATTATCATCCATCAGTACAAAAAAATCGTCGGATATATATGTAGATGATAATGAAAAACTATCTATTGAGTGAAAAATAGGAACAATATTGGTGTTGTTTTGGATTCTATTTTTAAAATCAAAAGAAGCATCGCCAAATAGATTAACATATTTGACTTTTTTGTCTTCCGAGGAAGCATTTCGATATACATATTTTACAAAATTGCGAATGGCACCAATATCTTGCTTTCCAGAAGAAAATTCTTGGTAAATATTTTCTAAATCGACAACCTCTACTTTTAGATTAGAATAAGAACGGTGAAAAGAAGCTAATTTTTCGGCTTGAGTGTGCAAAAATGAAGGTGTAATGATCAAATAATCAACATCTTGACTTTCGCCTTGAGCGTTTTCAAAAATAGTTCCTTTCAAATCTTGATTGGCAATCTTGGTTTGCTTTTCTTTGTTTGGCAACAAAAAATCATTATTGTCTAGGGCTATATATTGTCGAATTTCGCCCAAATTTGCTTTGTACGAAAACGAAGTTCCTGCGCTGTTTTCTACATTTCCTACATTATATATATCTGTAATATCCCAAATTTGAGTAATAGTTGCGGCATTAGAAATTTGATATTCGCCAACTCCAAAAAGGGTTGCAGCAGCATTGCATTGAAATCTAAACTGTTTGCCATATCCAATCAAATTTCGTTTAGATTGCAATTCGATATAATCAAGATAGCCTTTTGCACTTGGCACGCCAGCGTTGTCATATTTCAATTCAATTTTTATTTTTTCGGTTGCAGAAAAATTTCCTAAAAACAAATTTTCGGTTGCTTTTGATGAGCTAATTGCATCTGTTTTTGGCAATGAAAGCGAGCCAACAATACTGCCATTAGCTGAAATGTCAAATTTTGTACCTATATATGCTATTGCCCCAGCATTGACTTTGATTTTGACAGTAGAGCCCGATGTTGGGTTTGGAATTTCAAAATCAAAACTTTGGGTGTCTTCAATACTAAAGTCTTCTCCAAACCATTTTCGACCTAATCTTGCAAGATTAATTTTGTCTTTTTCATAAAACTGTACCTCGTCAAAATTGTTAAAAATAGTTGTAGCCGCAATATTTGGCTGAACAATTGGTTGTACTCTTTTTCCAAAATCTGCTGATGCCGTTACATAATAATAAGATCTATCGGCATAAAGATTTAGGTGGGTTTCGTTTTCTTGGCTCCAATTATCTACGCCCTCGCCATAAAACAACACATAATCCTCATTGTCAAAAACGCCATCGTTTTCGCCTATTACTTGAATGGCATTCTCGGTCAAATCTGCTGGGTAATCGATCGCATTTTTTAACGGAATCATTCGGCCGCCATTGCCATAAAGTCTTATGCTACGCGGATCAATTTGGTCAACATTCAAACCTAATTGTTTCAAAAAATCTTTCGACAGTTTATAAACGCCTGATTTTTCTATGTAAAATCGATAAAAATCACCCGCCGCCAAAACAGAATTGGTTCGATTATTAAAATCGCGCCGATTATCAATATCTAAAACACTTCGTTTTGTGATTGTTTTGTTTGAAACCGAATAGTTGAATGCTATTAATTTTTTAAAAAAATCACCTTCTTTGATGATTGGAGTGACCGAAAATGAAATTTTCGTCTCATTTCTTGCCCAAGTTTGATGCACAACGGCTTCTAATTTTGATGGAATAGACTCCAAATTCAAGTCGCCGAGGTCGTTTTTTGAAATATTTTCATAAACAATATTACTAATTTGTATTGAATTTTCGTCAACATTATCTTTATAAATTGTATTTGAAATAAAAAATATTGCTTTTTTTTGTGCATCAAAATAAAAATGATCTTCTTGAAAGCGAGGGGTTTTGAACAAAACAGAAGTAGCAGAAAGCGCACTGTAATTTTTCCAATCAATTGAAAATCTACCACTTAATTGTGCTATTCCTGAAAATTGTATGCATATAAATAGAAGGAGAATCGTCTTTTTCATCAAAATAAATAACGCAACAAAATCTGAATTATTGCAATATGTAAAATTAAATTATTTTGGAGGTACAAATCAACAATAATTGAATTAATTTTGCGTTTTCAAGTAAAATATTTTTATTAGAAAATCAAAATATAAAAATTTAAAAAATGGCTTTGCGGTTTAACAGTAATTTGTTATATTGCGCCACTAAATTTATTAGCTATCAAAACATGAAAGTAAACAAAATTATGGCAATTAGACTAATGGTTTCATTAGTACTCGTATTTGGATTTGCAAGCTGTAGCAAAAGCTCTAGCTCAAGTAACAAATCATCTGCTACCGGCTGGAACCTAAATGACAAAAAAGGTGGGTTTCAAGTAAACAATAAATACAAAAAGCAAGCCCCTGCGCCTGGATTAGTATTGGTTGAAGGTGGCACTTTCACGATGGGAAAAGTACAAGACGACATTATGCACGATTGGAATAATACTCCAAATCAGCAACACGTTCAATCGTTTTATATGGACGAAAGCGAGGTTACAAATTCGATGTATGCTGAATATTTGTACTGGATAAAAACCGTTTTTCCACCAACAGAGGAAAAATACAAGAATATTTATGAAGGAGCGTCTTTGGATACTTTGGTTTGGAGAAATCGTTTGGGATATAACGAAACCATGACCAACAACTATTTGCGCCATCCTGCTTATGCAGATTATCCTGTTGTGGGCGTAAATTGGATTCAGGCAACAGAATTTGCAAAATGGCGAACAGACCGTGTAAATGAAGGTATTCTTGAAAAAGAAGGTTACTTGCAAAAAGATGCCAAAATAAAAGATGTAAGTGCCGAAAAAACGTTTAGTACAGAAACTTATTTGAATGTTCCTACCAAAACATTTGGCGGTGACGACAAAATAGTTTTGAAAGGTAAAAATGGCAAAGCCAAACCAACAAATGTTGCAGGAGCAAAAGGGCAGGCGGGATCTACAAAAGAGCCTACCAATATTTATGCTCAGAGATCATCTGGAATGATCAATCCAGAGTATCGTTTACCAACAGAAGCAGAATGGGAATATGCCGCTGCATCAGATGTTGGAAACAGAGAGTACAACAATTATAAAGGGCAAAAAAAATATCCTTGGAAAGGATCTTATACTCGATCTGGAAAAAGACAAGTTATGGGTGATCAGTTGGCCAACTTTAAACAGGGAAAAGGTGATTATGGAGGTATTGCAGGTTGGTCTGATGATAATGCAGATATTACAAACAAAGTAAAATCATATCCACCCAATGACTTTGGATTGTATGATATGGCAGGTAACGTTTCAGAATGGGTAGGTGATGTTTATCGTCCAATTGTTGATGACGAGGCAAACGATTTTAATTATTACAGAGGAAATGTTTATTCTAAAAATAAAATCGGCGAAGACGGTATTGTAGAATTAGTAACAGCAGAAACTATTAAGTATGACACCGTTAGTAATGGTAGAATTATGGCAAGAAATTTTCCAGGGCAAATTGCTCAAATTCCTGTGGATGAAAAGGACACTTATTTGAGACAAAATTTCTCTACTTCTGATAACAGAAATTATCGTGATGGTGACAAACAATCTACACGATATTACAAATTTGGAAATTCAGACGAAGAGCAAAGTGGCGCTTCAAAAGACGGAAAAAGGATGTACGATTCTCCAAAAAATAATGTTTCTACAGATAGTTTGGGTAATATGGTTAGACAGTTTGACAAGTCAAACAAGCGTACCACATTGGTAAACGATGACTCACGCGTGTTTAAAGGAGGTTCTTGGAGGGATAGAGCTTACTGGCTAGATCCAGCACAACGCCGCTATTTTCCACAAGATATGGCTACAGACTATATTGGGTTTAGATGCGCAATGTCGAGAGTTGGTCCAAAAGCAGATAAGAAAAAACGTGCTAGAAACTAGCAATTAACACTTAATAAAATTATTCAAAAAAAGCCCTTTCATTAGGGCTTTTTTTTATATTTGTTTTATGGAAATAGACATCATACATCAGCTTTTTTTGGGTTGTAAAACCATTACAACTGATACTCGGAAGATTACAGAAAACGCTCTTTTTATTGCTCTTAAAGGCGACAATTTTGACGGAAACAGCTTTGCGGCTAAAGCATTAGATTTGGGTGCTTGTTATGTGATTATAGACAATCCAGATTTTTATATAAACGATAAAACAATTTTGGTAGCTGATAGTTTGAAAACGCTTCAATCATTGGGGAAATTTCACCGTGAGTTTCTAAATATCCCTATAATTGCATTGACAGGAAGTAATGGCAAAACGACTACAAAAGAATTAATTCAGGTTGTTTTGAACAAAAAATACAGGTCTGTGGCCACTTTTGGAAATTTGAACAATCATATTGGTGTGCCGCTTACATTGCTTTCGTTTGACCAAAACACAGAAATTGGAATTGTTGAAATGGGAGCTAATCATCAAAAGGAGATCGCATTTTTGTGCGAAATTGCTAAACCAGATTATGGTTATATCACCAATTTTGGAAAAGCCCATCTTGAAGGTTTTGGAGGTTTTGAGGGTGTTATAGCAGGAAAATCAGAGCTTTATCAATATTTGGATAGAAATCAAAAAACTGTTTTTGTTAATCTTGACGATGCGATTCAGGTTGAAAAATCCCTTGGTATAAAACAGCTTGGTTTTGGGATTGTAAACGAAGATGCTGATTTGGTAGTTTTGAAAACTGAGGCTGATCCGCTTGTGAAAATTTTGTATCAAAAAATGCAAATTCAATCACAACTGATTGGTTTGTATAATGCCAATAATATTAATGCTGCGGTTTGTATTGGACAATATTTTGGTGTTTCTGATATTGATATTAAGGATGCGATTGAAACTTTTGTTCCAAAAAACAATCGTTCTCAATTGTTGATTCAAAACTCGAATAACATTATTTTGGATGCATATAATGCAAATCCGAGTAGTATGAAAGCGGCTTTGGAGCATTTTATTCAGCTTCAAAATCAAAATAAGATTGTTGTTTTGGGTGATATGTTCGAACTTGGGAGTGATAGTGATGCTGAACATTATGCAATTGTTTCGGGATTGCGGAAGCATCATGATGTGATTTGTTATTTTGTTGGGCCTGCTTTTTTTAGTCATCGATATGATAGTGATTTGTGTCATTTTTATAAATCTTTTGATGATTTTGCTACCTTTTTGGTTCAAAATAGCATTATTGATTCTTGCATTTTGATAAAAGGGTCTAGGGGTATGGCTTTAGAACGTGTTTTGGATTTTTTGTAACTTTATATTTTAGATTGTTTTTTGAAATGTCGAGTTTTTCTTTACAGAAAAATGTCTTGCAGCGACGTGCGTGAGGGCGGAGGCGGAGCTCTCCCGATTTTTCATCGGGAAGCGGGAGCTGGAGACCGACCCGTAGGGGCACGCCCAAAAAAAAATCCGAAAATTGCTTTTCGGATTTATTAATTTTAGGGTGTTTTGTTATTTTAGATTTTTGAGGGATTCGGTTGCATATTGGTTTGCGGGGTCTAATTCGACTGTTTTTGTCCACATTTCTTTGGCTTTTATTTTGTCTGTGTTTACAAAAAATGCGCCCATATTGTTGTAGGCTTCTACAAATTTGGCTTTGTTTTTTGTCATTTCGTCTGTGCCTTTTGTGGTTACTACGTTGATATAGTCTTGGTATGATTTTGTCATGGCTTCGTCGTGCTCCATATTGTTGTAGATTCTGGCCTTGAAGAGGTGAGCGTCTTGTGCGGTTGGGTTTATTGCGATTACGTTTGAGAATGCGATTTCTGCTTTTTGAAGTGCGATTGCATCTGGTTTGGTTTTGTCGTATCCGTAATAAAGGGAATATCCTAAATAGAAATTATCCATAAGATAATTTTTTTGATCTTTGTTGGCGGTTGCCAACTCAAAAATGCAGGCGGCTTCGATATAGCATTTTTGTTTGAAAAGGGAACTTCCAAGTGCATTGAGGTCTTCGCTTAGTTTTGGTTCCATTTCGACTGATTTTTTGAGGTTTACTACGGCTTCATCAAATGCAGTTGGGTCTGAAATTTTGCCATCGGCAGCTGTTGCTTTTTTGATTTTGGCTAGTCCTAAAAAGGAATAGTCACGAGCAATTTTTTTGGTGGTTGGGTTATTGATAAACTCTTCTAATGATTTGATAGCCAGTTCATTATTTCCGTTTTGGTAGGCTGCGTATCCCAAGTAGCGCATAATACGTGGGTTTACTTTGTCGAGTTGTTTCATTTGGTTTGCTTCGATTTCTAATGCTTTGTAATCACGTGCAAGCACCAAAAAGTCTGCGTGACGCATTCTTGAATTCAAGGAATAATCTGTCAATGTCATGTATTTTTCATAAAAGCCTAATGCTTTTTGAATGTAGTCGTTGTATTTTGCTGGTTCACGATTGGCCCACAAAAAGAATGTTTCGGCCAATTCGCGGTAAACTGGGCCATATTTTGGATCAGTTGCAATGACGTTGTTGTATTCTTTTTCGGCTATGTCAAATGACCCTGCACCTTTGAGCAAAACGCCTAATTGCATTTTGGCTCTTAGAAGTGTGTTGTCTGCTTGATAGGCGGAACGGTATGATGTATAGGCTTCATTTTGGTTTTTGTCGCCATAAAATGCATTTCCAAATGCCAAGTTTACTTGTGCGTCTGTAGGATTTGCGGTTTTGGCTCGATTTAGTACGTTGATTGCGGCTTTATAATCTGGTTTGCTGCATTTCATGTAGGCTTGAGCGATATATACATATTCTTGGGTGTCTTTTTTGCGAACGTCTTTCATCGCTAATCCAAAATTGCTTAATGCTGCGGCGGCATTGCCGTTGTCCAAATCCATTTGCCCTAAGCCGATGTAGTTGAGGTTGGCAAACTCTTTGGCGGTTAATCCTTTTTGAAAGTAAATTTTTGCAGAATCGTTAAAGCTTTGGTTCAAATAAATGTTTCCTAACAAAAATGGTGCTTCGCCATTTGTGGGCTTGCTTTGGATAAAAGTTTTGAGCAAGGTTTTTGCTTTTTCAAATTGTTCGGCATCAATAGCTTTTTTTGAGGCGTCCAAATCTTGTGCAAATGCGATTGAGGTTGCTCCTAAAAAGGCGAATGTAAAAATTTTAAATCTGTTCATAGCTTGTATTTAATTTTTATCGTTATTAATTTCTTTTCGTGTTTTGATTTTTCTAGTTGGCACTTTCCAGGGTAATAATCCAGATTGAAGGATGATGCGCTGTCCACGTTCGCCTGTCAAAAATGAGGCAAAACCCATTCCGAGACCAGATGTTCCTTGACAATTGATGATATACAAATCACGTGCCAAAGGATATTTTTTTTCTGCAATATTATTTTGACTTGGAAAATAATAGTTGGATCCACCTATTGCTTTTACGCTTAATATATTTATTTTTGAACGTATTTTTTTGGTTTCTTTAGAGGGTTGCATCAGCCAATTTACGCCAACTACACCAATCATTCCGTTGTTTTGTGCTACATATCCTATCACTTCATCATTGGTTTTGAACGAGTAAATGTCTTTTTCGGGAGTGGTAGTTATATTGGACAACTCTTTGATATAGCGCATTGTACTTGAGTTTGGATTGTCAAAAACCAAACCTTTTATGGATGTTTTGCTATCTC
Source organism: Bacteroidota bacterium (assembly GCA_031384845.1). Classification (GTDB taxonomy): domain Bacteria; phylum Bacteroidota; class Bacteroidia; order Flavobacteriales; family Flavobacteriaceae; genus Flavobacterium. Next base: position 2,241 of record JANNBA010000148.1, on the reverse strand, counting down.
CTTTTACAAATTTTATTATATCTTGTATGTCAATCAAAGTGTCATTGGATTTACTATTTCCAATCAGTGCAATGGCATCTGTTGCAAAGGGTGTCATTCTTGGAATAATATTTTTGTGAACAAAATAGAGGCTGTCTTTGCTAGATAATTTTTTGGTTAGGATAGCGATATTTGTTTTGCGGTCAAACAAATCTTGCATTACTTCGGCCTCAGATTTTGGTTTTATCGCAATTTTCGCATCATAATCATTTTCAAATACGGCAATTTGATCTTCAATTATTGGTTTCAAAGTTTCGTCAACCAAAATGGTGGTGCTTCCTTTAAGAATTGTTTCTTGTTGGTCTGCTTTTTGATTACAAAAGAAGCAAACACTTAGCAACCCGATTGCCAATATTTGATTGATTATTTTTGACATTTTAGTTTGAGTTATCTTTGATATAGCGTACAAATCTAATAAATGAATAGACTATTAGTAGCAGCCCAAAAGCCATTTTATAGGCTGGCTTCATACTTATAGGAAGATTTTTGTAGAAAATTACGGTAAGCCCTAAAAGAAAATATATCAAAAAAAACAGCATCCCTATAACGAGAAGAAACCGCTCTTTTGGCGATTTCTTTTCAAATATTTGAGTGATTTTTTGGAACATTATTCTTCTGAAACTTGAACACTAATTGGAATACTGTAAGTACATCTTACTTTTTTTCCGTTTTGTACTCCGGGTTCCCATCTTGGACATTTACGCAATACTCTTTCTGCTTCTTTTCCGGTTCCAAAACCGATATCCCGCAGAACTTTAATATCTGTAAGTGAACCATCTTTTTCGACAACAAATTGGACATATACTTTTCCGCTTTTTAGGCCTTCTTCTTCAGGTGTTTGATAATTGTTTCCAATAAATTTGTAAAATTTCTCAATTCCTCCTGGAAATTCTGGTTTTACTTCGATACCTGCAGAATTGTATAAACTATTGTCTTCAACCTCAACTGCTTTGTTGTCACCGTTGCTAGGAGCTTCGATAGTAACGGGTGCGTCAGGATCTCCTTTTAGGGTTTCGGCACCTGTTTTTACTTTTTCGATCTCTTTTACTTTTGGTGGCTCTTCTACAACTTCTTCTGTTTTTGCAACCACTGGTTTTACAAATTTTACTTGGTCAACTTTTGGTGGCGGTGGCGGTGGTGGCGGAATGTTTTCTTTTGGTTTTTCTTTTGGCGGCAATTTTACAGTTGTAATTTTGATATCTTTGTTGACATCTTCTGCCGTCAAACTATCAAAAAGGCCACCCAAAATGCGTGGTGCTGCTATAGCGAATGCAAATAATGTAGCACCAACCAAAAGGGCAATAGCCGTGGTTTTGGGACTTTTGGTTCGCAAATCATAAGCGCCATAACTTTTGTTTTTGCCTTCAAAAACAACGTCGAGCCATGTTTGTTTGAATAAATCTAATTTCATTGTTATCGTATTTAGTTTAAAAGTGATCGTGAATCTATTTGGCTTCTAACAATTTTTTTTCTTCGGGTGTAAAATCATTTACGATGGCATAAGTTGGCACGCCAACTATAGCCATTTCGTCTAAAACATCTACAAGATTTTTGTAATTGCATTTTTTACTCGGCTTGATAATTACAATAAGTCCTTTGTTTTTATTGCCTGTCACTAAAGGAATAGATTTTACTCTTTCCAAAAGTACTTTTCGAATTCCATCCTTCCCATAAACTGCATCTTGCGGTTTTCCATTTACCTCTGGCGCTTCAAGCAAACCATGAAACCATTTTATTTTGTTTGATCCATCTAATAAAATAGTTATTGTTCGTCTCTGATCCGTAAGTACAGTTGTTGGTGTTTCTATATCTTTGTCGGGCAATCCCAAACTCATCGATTGTGGTTTAGACAACGAGGTGGTGAGCATAAAAAAAGTAATCAACAAGAACGCCAAATCAACCATTGCGGTCAAATCTACTTTCGAATTTTGTTTTTTACTTCTTACTTTTCCGCCCTTGCCACTGTCGCCGCCGCCGGTATTTAATTCAGCCATTTTGTATGTTTTTTGGTGTTAAAAGTCTTTTCCTCGCAAACCTGTCAACAAAAAGAAATTGTTTATATTTTGGTCTTGCAGAATATCCATCACCCGTTGAATTACTGGATATTGTTCTTTTGCATCTCCTTTGATTGCGATAAGCAAATCTTTGCCATCAATCTCGTCAGTTGCAATTCGGGCGTTATAAACCCATTCTTTCAACTCA
>JANNBA010000144.1:0-11295 GCA_031384845.1 Bacteroidota bacterium | reverse complement strand
GCTCTAAATTCTGTTTGAACACCACCATTGATGTTGTCAATCAAATTGGTTTGAAGTGGGTCATAGCCTTTTCCGTAAGTAAAATCTCCATTGTAATTCAAATCATAAAATGAATATCCAACAATTGCATCAACATTATAGTTTGATCCAAAATCTTTGTTGAAATTCAAATTGTGTTCGATGGTTTTGTTTAATTTTACATCATTTTGAAGAATAGCCTGCCCTCTTCTAGGTGAACCGTTTAATGAAGCTTGTGCGACATCTTTGATATTGATACCAGGAGAAATCTGTGACTTTCTTGCAGCACTAGAAGTTTCGATACCAAAAATGAAATTGTATTTCAAATTACTATTGAATTTGTAGGTCATATTGATATTACCAAGCAACTTGTCTAAATTGGTATAATCTTTATAAGAATCTAACAATTCAACTGGATTTAAAATATCGTCAGCCACAAAAGTATATTTTCCGTTAGCATCATATATAGGTCTAGTTGGATTCCAATACAAGGCAGAACCAATTACGTTTCCAATATATCCTGTATTGTTTGTAATTAATGCAGCTCTATCTCGTAGATGGGCATAGTTCAATCGGGTTTCTAATTTTAATGCCCCTTTGAAAAAGTCATTCGAGTTATATACAGAGGCTGTATATTTTTCTAAACCCGTAGTTTTTACAATACCTTCAGTATTATTTGAACCAAGAGAGATTCTAGTGTTTGATTTATCAGTAGAATTTGAATAAGAAATATCATGAGAAATGGTAGTACCATTTTGCATGATGGCATCTTTCCAATTGTATGAACGTCCAAGTTTATCATATCTTGTTCCTGCTTCTGCAGCCTTGGCCTCATCTACGGTCTTTCCAGCGGCAATTGCAGCAGCGTATGCTAATGGACCTTCTATATCATCACGCGATTTTACAGCACTTGCAAATGCTCCAGAACTCAAAACATCTAAATCTGTTGACAGGCTAGAAAATTGAAATGAAGTACCATAAGTAAATTGTGGCTCTTTTGATTTTCCTTTTTTGGTGGTAATAATGATAACTCCATTTGCACCACGAGAACCATAAATAGCGGTAGAAGAGGCATCTTTAAGAACTGACATGCTTTCGATGTCATTTTGATTGATAAAGTTTAAAGGGTTTCTTGGTGTTGATGAACCTAATCCGGTATCAAATCCACCAGCTGAAACAGGTCCACCACCTAATGGCACACCATCAACCACAATCAATGGCTCATTTCCAGCTCGAACAGAGGTGTTTCCTCTAACTCTTATTGTAGCTGCAGCACCAGGCTCACCGCTTGATTGGGTTACTTGAACCCCAGCCACTTTTCCTCTTAAAACCTCTGCTGGTGAAATAGCAGCCACATTATCAAATTGTTTTGAACTAATTTGATCAACTGCTCCTGTAGCATCTTTCTTTCTTACAGAACCATAGCCAATTACTATGACTTCTTTCAACTCGCTTGAGTCTTCTTTTAAAATAACTTTCACTGTGCTTTTGCCAGCTACGTTTACTTCTTGTGTTTTTAGGCCAATATAGCTAAAAACTAAAACAGCGTTTGAGCCAACATTTTTGATGGTGTATTTTCCATCGAGATCAGTTTGTGCTCCGTTTGTTGTTCCTTTTACTAATACAGAGGCTCCCGGAAGAGGACCACTGCTGTCTGATACTGTTCCTGACACGTCTTGCGAATATGCAAAGCCAGTACAAACCATCGTTAGAAACACCATCAAGCCTTTAAGTAGACTATTTTTCATACGTAATAAATAAGTTGGTTAATAATTTGTTTGAAATGTTAATATTTATTTAATTAAGAACCAAACTTAAATATAAATTATGTTAATATTATGATAATGTTCCACTATATCGATTTCGTGACAACGAAAACGTTTTCGGAAAACAAAGGTTGTAGGAATCGTTATTTATTGAAAGTAAACCGTTAATTGGAAATTGATTAAAAGTTAGCCGTTATTGGTTCGTTGTTAATCGTTGTGTGTAAAGTATATTTAATTTCTTTAAAAAACCAAATGTTGTGGTGTTGTAGTGTTTGTAGTTTCTACAAAAACGGTCAAGAATTACCTGTACCTATATTAAGGTATTATTAATGAAGTTTTAATTGTATATTCTGATAGCATTGTTGCCCAAAACCTCAACCGAATAGGGCTTCATACCATAATTGCCAGTGCCCACACCTGTAAAAAGGCTATATTCAATTTTGTCACAGCTACATACGGCATCAACACCTTTTATAGTCATTCTAGAGCAGGTAGTTGGAGATTGGTTTGGACAATTAATGTCCCAAGCACGAAAATCAGTATCCGTAACTTTCATTACAATGACACTAATTGAAGTGGCTGCATCGTTGATTATTATTGGGTTTATTGCCGAGGTTAGCCCACTATAGGTTGGCAAATTGGTGTTGATGAGTATCGAAAAGGAATAATTTGGCAAATAGGGATTGTTCTGCCTGTTGTTTTGGGAGTCGCAATTGGTTGTTAAAAAAAGAGTTGCTAATGCAAAAAATATTATTATTTTCATAAAAAAAACTAATTTATAGTGAAAACAAAAATAATTTATTTAATTTTGATTTTGAATATGATTAACAATTAATTATATAATAAAAACAAAAATACTATCTTTGCAGTAAGGAATCCCGTTGCGATGGGATTTTTTCTATTTATATTACAACAGAAATTATGAGCGCAGTATCTTATTACACAGCAGAAGGATTAAAAAAATTGAGAGAAGAATTGGATTATTTGAAAAGTGTTTTGCGACCAAAAGCCTCGCAAGACATTGCCGATGCTCGCGACAAAGGCGATTTGTCTGAAAATGCCGAATATGACGCCGCAAAAGAAGCACAAGGTTTGCTTGAAATGAGAATTTCAAAATTGGAAGAGGTACACTCAAATGCCCGTTTGATAGACGAAACGCATCTTGACGTGTCGAAAGTTTTGGTTTTATCTAACGTAAAAATAAGAAACCAAGCAAACGGAATAGAGATGAAATACTCGCTTGTTGCAGAAAGTGAGGCCGACATAAAAACCGGCAAAATATCTGTAACATCGCCTATAGGCAAAGGTTTATTAGGAAAATCTGTTGGACAAGTTGCCGAAATTACAGTGCCAAATGGTATTTTGAAATTTGAAATTTTAGAAATTAGTCGATAACAATAATATTAGTATGAGCAGTATATTTACAAAAATTATCAATCAAGAAATTCCTTGTTATAAAATTGCCGAAAACGATTTGTTTTTGGCTTTTTTGGATACAAACCCAAACACAATTGGCCACACAATTTGTATTCCAAAGCTAGAAGTGGATTATATTTTTGATTTAGACGATGATTTTTATCTTGGATTGATGGCTTTTTCAAAAAAAGTTGCTATTGGGCTAGAAAAAGCGGTGCCGTGCCGTAGAATTGGTATGGCAGTGATTGGACTTGAAGTGCCGCACGCTCATGTACATCTAATTCCTATTAACAAAGTGTCGGATATGCGATTTCAGAAAAAAGAGAAGTATAGCGTTAGCGATTTTGAATTGATAAGAGATACCATTTTGAAACATATTAGCTTATAGCAAAAGTAAGCATCTGTTGTATGGTGTTTTAAAATTTCCTTTTTTTATAATAAAAACCCTAAACCATCCAAAATGTCACAAAAAAGGCTTTTCCTTCTTGACGCTTACGCCCTCATTTTTCGAGGCTATTATGCTTTTATCAAAAATCCCCGAATTAATTCAAAAGGGATGGATACCTCTGCTATCATGGGTTTTATGAATGCCTTGATGGATGTGATCAAACGTGAAAAACCAGATTTGATGGCCGTTGCGTTTGACAAAGGCGGCAGCGATTATCGGTATGAAATGTATCAAGAATACAAGGCGCACCGTGACGAAACCCCCGATGCGATAAAAATTGCTGTGCCATACATTCAAGATTTGTTGCGGGCGATGCACATTCCGATAATAGAAGTTGCTGGTTTTGAGGCAGATGACCTTATCGGAACGATAGCCAAGCAAGCCGAGAAAGAAAATTTTCAGGTTTTTATGGTTACGCCCGATAAAGATTTTGCACAATTGGTTTCAGAAAATATTTTTATGTATAAGCCCGCCAGAATGGGCAACGATATCGAAATTTGGGGTGTCGAAAAAGTATTAGAAAAATTTGAAATCACGCATCCGCTTCAAGTGATCGATTTTTTGGGAATGATGGGCGATGCGGCAGATAATATTCCAGGTTTGCCGGGCGTTGGCGAGGTAACGGCCAAAAAATTATTGAAAGAGTTTGGGTCTATGGAAAACCTTTTAGCAAACACCCACCTTCTCAAGGGGGCGCTCAAAGACAAGATTGAGGCCAATAAAGATAAAGGTATATTGTCAAAAAAATTGGCGACCATATTGCTCGATTGCCCCGTTACATTCAACCCGATAGACTATGAATTGACGCCACCAGATATTCAAAAAACAGACGAACTCTTTCAGGAGCTCGAGTTTCGACAAATGAAAGCCCAATTTGACAAACTATACAACCCAACGGCAATTGAAAACGAAGCACAAACCAGCGAAATTTTTAAAAAGCCAACGCCCAAAAAAACCAACGAAGACCAGTTTGACCTCTTTGGATTTTCAGACGAGGATCAAGAAACTTTGGGTTCATCTCAGTATGCAACCCTCGAAAATACTTCGCATTTTTATCAAACTATAGAAGGTGAATTACCTATAAGGTTGCTGCTTCAAAATTTGATTCAGCAAACATCGGTTTGTTTTGATACAGAAACAACCGGCATCAATACGCTACATGCCGAACTTGTAGGGATTTCATTTTCGTATGAAAAAGGCAAAGCATTTTTTGTGCCATTTTCAGAAAATCAAGAGGAAGCACAGCTACTTGTTCAAAAATTCAAACCCTTTTTTGAAAGCGAAACCATCGAAAAAATTGGACAAAATATCAAATATGATTTGAAAATATTGAACAATTACAACATTCAAATCAAAGGCAAACTCTTTGACACCATGATCGCCCATTATCTAATCAACCCAGATATGCGCCACAATATGGATGTTTTGAGCGAAACCTATCTCAAATATTCCCCAAAATCTATCGAAACACTCATAGGAAAAAAAGGCAAAAACCAAAAAACAATGCGAGATGTGCCGCTTGAAGACCTCAAAGAATATGCCGCCGAAGACGCCGATATTACCTTTCAACTCAAACAACATTTTGGACCAATACTTGACAAAGCAACCACCAAAAAACTATTTGACGATATAGAAATTCCACTCATACCCGTATTGGCAGCTATGGAAACCCAAGGCATCAATCTAAATGTAGCATTTCTAAAAACCATGTCTATAGAAATGCAAAAAGACATCGACCTATTTGAACAAAAAATATACGAAACCGCAGGTCAAAAATTCAATTTGGCATCGCCAAAACAATTGGGCGAAATACTATTTGACAAACTAAAAATAGGTGGAAACAAACAAAAAAAGACCAAAACCGGACAATATGCCACCGGCGAAGACGTGCTTGCCTACCTCGTTAACGACCACCAAATTGTAAAAGACATACTCGAATGGCGACAAATGGTCAAACTGCAAAGCACCTATATAGATGCCCTCCCCAATCAAGTTGACCCAAAAACCAATCGCGTTCACACAGATTATATGCAAGCCGTTGCAGCTACCGGAAGATTAAGCTCCAACAATCCAAACTTACAAAACATCCCTATCAGAACCGAAAGAGGCCGCCAGATCCGAAAAGCATTTATACCAAAAGACCACAACTATAGCCTGCTATCAGCAGATTATTCGCAAATAGAACTTCGCATCATCGCCGCCTTATCAAACGAAGAAAACATGATTTTGGCCTTCAAAAACCACCAAGACATTCACAAAACAACCGCCGCCAAAGTCTTTAATATCCCCCTTGAAGAAGTCACCAAAGAACAACGAAGCCACGCCAAAACCGTCAATTTTGGCATCATTTATGGCGTTTCGGCATTTGGACTTAGCAATCAAACCAACCTGAGCCGCAAAGAAAGTGCCGAGCTCATCGAGGCCTACTATGCCAGCTATCCAAACCTAAAAACCTATATGAACCAACAAGTCGAATTTGCCCGCGAAAACGGCTATGTACAAACCGTGCTTGGCCGCCGCCGCTACCTCAAAGACATCAACTCGCCAAACGCAATCGTAAGAAGTGCCGCCGAAAGAAACGCCATCAACGCACCCATACAAGGCAGCGCCGCCGACATTATCAAAATTGCGATGATCAACATCCATCAAAAACTAAACACCCAAAATTGGCAATCAAAAATGCTCCTACAAGTGCATGACGAACTGGTTTTTGACGCCCACAACACCGAAATAGAAGCCCTAAAAAAATTAGTCAAACACGAAATGGAAAACGCCTTCCAAATGAAAGTTCCGTTGGAAGTCGAAATAGGAACAGGACAAAACTGGTTAGAAGCACACTAATTTTTTGGGCGTGCCCCTACGGGTCGGTCTCCGGCTCCCGCTTTTTGGCGCTGGCTGAAAAACGCCAGCCCCAAAAGAGCTCCGCCTTTGCCCTCACGCAAGCAGTTGCAAGACATCCATTTTCCCAAAGAAAATAAGATTTCAAAAGACATTATATATTTGACAAAAATTATTAATTATGAAAAAAATTCAACTCCCTCTAATTTTACTACTCACGTTTTTAACAAAAACACAAGCACAAACAATTATAAACCAAGACTTTATAATTCGTGTAGAAACCAAATTGGCAGCAGACGAAATGCAAGGCCGACAAATTTTTACACCCGGAATAGACAGCGCATCCATATTTATAGAAAACGAATTTGACAAGATTGGCTTGGCAGCATATCAAAATTCAAACCATTTTCGACAAGAATTCTTAGTTGGCAAAAAAACCGCCAACAATGTGATTGGAATGCTAATAGGCAAATCAAAACCAAAAGAATATATCATTTTTTCTGCACACTATGACCATTTAGGAACCAAAAAGCGAGGTGATGATACCGTCTATAATGGCGCAAATGACGACGCATCTGGCACAACAGCCGTCATTGCATTAGCCAAATATTACAAAGAAATAAACCAAAACGAACGCAGCATCCTATTTGTAGCCTTCACAGGCGAAGAAGTAGGCGGATTTGGATCCACCTTTTTTTCAGAAAACATAGATCCAAATCAAGTTGTCGCAATGTTTAATATAGAAATGATAGGCACCGAAAGCAAGTGGGGCAAAAACTCAGCATACATTACCGGATTTGACAAGTCAGATTTTGGAACAACGCTCCAAAAAAATCTAACCCAATCAGGATTCAATTTTTATCCAGACCCCTATCCCTCCGAAAACCTTTTTTATAGATCAGACAATGCACGATTGGCAGCACTTGGTGTACCAGCACACACTATTTCGACCTCAAAAATGGATGTAGAACCACACTATCACCAATTAAGTGACGATATTTCAAACATTGATTTTGACAATATGACACAAATTATAAAAGCAATCGCCATAAGTGCACAATCCATCATCGACGGCACAGATACACCATCAAGAGTAGCCCGCTAAAAAAACTAGCATAAAACTCGAACAAGTTTAAAATTGATTTAAAAAATTTGATTTAAAAACAAAAACCACAATCATTTGGGGCTAAACAAATTTATATTTAAAAAAAACCATATTTTTGAAACTTCAAACCAACCAAAATGTATAAGATAGAACACATTGGCATAGCCGTTTCAAACCTAAACAAGTCTGAAAAATTGTTTGAAAAACTGCTCGACACACAAGCGTATAAAACAGAAACAGTTGAAAGCGAACACGTTAAAACAATGTTTTTTCAAACTGGAGATGCAAAAATAGAACTTCTTGAAGCGACAAATTCAGCAAGTCCAATAGCAAAATTTATAGAAAAAAAGGGCGAAGGAATTCATCATATTGCCTTTGAAGTTGATGATATTGTAACCGAAATTGCCAGACTGAAAAAAGAAGGTTTTTTGGTGTTAAATGAATTCCCAAAAAAAGGTGCCGATAATAAACTTGTAGCCTTTTTGCACCCAAAAACAACCAACAGTATATTGATTGAACTATGTCAAGAAATTTTATAAATTATTGATAACCAATATAATATGAAGCTACATTGGATAAAAACACCACGTTGGATTACCAAAATATTTAATAATTTTTGTTGGAATATTCCAAACCAAAACCAAAAAATATACTTGACTTTTGATGATGGCCCAACGCCCGAAGTAACGCAGTGGGTTTTGGACGAACTCAAAAATCAAGATATAAAAGCAACTTTTTTTTGTATCGGAAAAAATATTAAAGAATTTTCAACTATTTTTTCGATGATTCTAGACCAAGGTCATCATGTTGGAAACCACACTTTTGACCATCAAAATGGGTGGAAAACCCCAACAATTACTTACTTGAAAAGTATAGAAAAAACGCAAAAATGGATTGATAACATAACAAAAAATAAGTTCAAAGATAACTTGCTTTTTAGACCACCTTATGGCAAAATTGGCCCATTGCAAAGCCACAAAATTCGTCAAAAAGGATACAAAATTGTGATGTGGGATGTGCTTTCGGCAGATTTTGACCCAGAAATAACCGACGAAAAATGTTTAGAAAATGTAACAAAAAACACTACTGCAGGCAGTATTATTGTTTTTCACGATAGCAAAAAGGCTTTTGAAAAATTGCAATTTGTATTACCAAAAGCAATTGCTTTTTTGAAACAAAAAGGATTTCAATTTGATGTTTTGAGACCAAATATAAGTTTAGATTAAAGCTGCTCTTGAACCAAACTGATAATCGAATTGGCATCCAACTCGCCAGACTGACGCCATACCATTTGCCCATCTTTATAAATCATAAGCGTTGGCAAGCCTTTGATGCGAAGTGCTTCGGCTAATTCTTGATTTTTATCAACATCTATTTTGATAACTTTGGCTTTGTCGCCAAGGGCTGCTGCCACATCTCTAATCACTGGATGCATCAAAATCGATTGATCATTCCAATCGGTGTAAAAGTCAATCAACACAGGTGTTGATGCGCTAATAAGTTCTCCAAATTTTGACATATTCTAAAAATTTTAAACTTGATGATACAAATATAGTAAAATTAACAGTTTATACTACACTTTTCCCTTTTTTTAGTTCAATTACGGTTATTTCTGGCATTATTCCAACTCTTCCAGGATATGCGTGAAAACCAAAACCACGATTTACATAGATATAACGCCCTTTATGCTCATACAATCCAGCCCATTGTTTATACATATATTGTGCCAAACTCCATTTGATAATTCCTGGAATTTCGATGCCAAATTGCATTCCGTGGGTGTGTCCAGAGAGTGTAAGCTGAAAAAATTTGTCATGGTGTTTGACTTCCTTTTCCCAATGACTTGGGTCGTGGCTCATCAAAATTTTGAAATCTTCTTTTTTCAAATCTATAGAAGCTTTATTAATATCACCCGCTTTTTTGAAATTATGACCCCAATTTTCGACGCCAACAATAGCAATTTTCTCATTGTCTTTGTGCACAAATTGATGTTGATTGAGCATCAAATCAAATCCAATTTTGTGATGAAGATCTTTAATTTGTTGAAAATTTTCGGATTTTGCCTCGGCCGAATCCCATTGAAGATACTCGCCATAATCGTGATTTCCAAGCACAGAAAAATGACCAAATTTGTGTTTTTCAATCCGATTAAAACTATCTATCCAAGGTAACATTTCTGAAGCTTTAGAGTTTACAATATCTCCTGTAAACAAAATCATATCAGATTTTTGCTGGTTTATCAAATCTATAGCATAGTTGATTTTCTCTGAATTATCAAAGCTACCACTATGAATATCAGATATTTGCGTAATTTTAAATCCATCAAAAGCGATTGGCAAATCTTCAAAATACAAGCGTTGTTTGATTACTCTAAAGTTGTATTTTCCAATTGTCATTCCGTAAAGCAACGACAAAAAAGGCACCGCAGCCAAGCCCATCCCTATTTGACTTACAAATTTGCGACGATCAGCCAAAAAGTGATCACGGTTGTCATACTCAACAAAATAATTGATAGCACCTGCACAAAGCCTAAAAATATCTTCGCCAAACATCACAAATGTAAGCAAGATTTTTGGTACAAAAACCAACAATAACAAACCCATAGTGTTCATGTTATCACGAGTTTGCCCCAAACTTCTATCAAATTTTGATAAAGAATAAACAATATAAACAAAAATTAGTATGCTAAAAACCTGATACAAAACGAGTGTCCACTTGACTTTTAGCAACGTTTTGAATGCTTGAAAAGCATAAAACTCGACAAAAAGTAATATAAAACAAATGATTATGAATCGAATGAGCATCAATATTAAGGTTTATAAACCACAAAAACCAGCAAATAAATACTGGTTTTTGTGGATCAAATTATTTTTTGGCTTTCTTGTTCCCTTTAGGACTTTTTTCTGTTTTGAGCTTGGGTTTCTTGGCTTCACGAGATTCGCTTTCTGCTTGCTCCTTCATCGCCTGTTCTTGCTCTCTAACGTGATTTGAACGTTCTTCCTCGCGTTTGCGAATTTCAATTTCTTTTCGTTCCAACTCGATTGGGTCCGGGGTCAAATCAGATTCCGTTTGTATCATTTCAGCTCTGATCTCGGTTCTTTTTAATTTTTCTTCAGCAGATTCTGATGCCTCTTTGTATAGAATTTCTTCCTCTTTGGCTTTGATCTTATTAGGTTTGATAATTTCTTTACGGTCTTCACTTTCGCTAATAATTTGTTGACCTTCCTCTTTTTTGGCTTTCAAATCACCATTGTCATTGCCTTTTTTGCCTTCTTTATAATGACCTTTGGCTTTGCCTTTGCCATGATTTTCGTACTTGACTTTTTTGATTTTCTTGTTTTCTTGTGCCGTTGAAAGTGTAATTGAAAATAGTAATAACAAAACGGAAAGTAATATTTTTTTCATGTAAATGTTCTTAAATTAATTTTTGCAAAATTAAATCATAATTTTTTACAAAACTATCAAAGTTATGTTAATAATTAGGATTGATTTATTTTATAAAATGCTAAAAATAAGCCTTTAATTGCAGGCTACCCGTATGAATTGTTTGATTGGTTTCGCCATTTCGGCCTTGATAATTGAAATTTAAGTCTAGAAAGTTATTGAGTTTTTTTTGCAATAACAACCTCCAAGTGACGTTTTTGCCAGACTGAAGCCCTTCTAACATTTGAAATCCAGTTGGAGAAAATGCATTTCCCTCAAAT
>JANNBA010000114.1:0-3803 GCA_031384845.1 Bacteroidota bacterium | reverse complement strand
AACCCCACTCAAACCCATGTCAGTATTAAGACTACAATTACCAACAGACCCACGATGGGTAAATATTGTCGAAAAAAACATCGAAGAAATTCTCACCGATCACGCTTGGTGCGAACAAAAAGCAGCCTCAAATGCCATTACTATTATCACCATCAATTCCGAATATCCAGATTTGGTAACAGATATGCTCGCATTGGCCAAAGAAGAAATCGAACATTTTGAAATGGTGCACGAAATTATCAAAAAACGGGGACTAAAATTAGGGCGAGAGCGCAAAGACGAATACGTTGGCGAACTCGCACAATATATGAAACGCAGCAACAACGGCAGTCGCGTATCTGGTTTTGTAGAAAGGCTTTTGTTTTCGGCCATGATCGAAGCCCGAAGTTGCGAGCGATTTAAAGTGCTATCCGAAAACATAAATGACCCCGAATTGTCTGCATTTTATCGAGATTTGATGGAAAGCGAAGCCGGACACTACACCACATTTATCACCTATGCCCGAAAATATGGACAAGAAATAGATGTCGAAAAAAGATGGCGAGAATGGCTGGATTTTGAAGCCAGCGTGATCGCCAATTATGGCAAAGGACAAACCATTCACGGATAGCATTTTTTTTTAATAAAATCACAAAATAAAATACAATACAAAAAATTTGTATATTTGTATCTTAAAATCAAACGATTATGAAAAAAATTGTACTTCTCAGCAGTATTTTCTTGATGATAATTCAAAGCAATGCGCAAATTTTGAACGCCGATTTTGAATCCCTAAAACCAAATTTTTTACCCAATAATTGGGGCATGAACTTTATAATCCCTGTTAGCATCGACGTCACCACTGGCGAAAACACCACAGACGCGCTACAATACAGCAACTGTCTAGGCGCAATGTGCGGCGCATCCTGGAACCCACATACAGGAACATTTGCCCTAGAAATATCAAACGTTTTCAATCAGACACAAAACAAAACAGTAGCCGGCCAAGCCATTCTCTTTGCAGACAGCACCCAAGACAGCCCCGGCTACAATCCAGGAATGCCCATCAACATTGGTCCAATCACTACCCAAATCGGCTTGGGATTTTTCTATCAATTTGCATCCACAACCAATGACATTGCACAAGCCAATCTCGAGCTTATAGACCAAGACGGCAATGTTGTAGGCAGCGTGTCACAAGACATTTTGCCAACAGATGCCACCTATCACTACGCTTTTTTCCCTTTAGAAAACCCTGTTCTTGGTGCAATTCCCGTCTTTGCAAATATCAATTTTACCACCGCAAAACCAGGCACAAACCCAAACTTTGGCAGCATCCTTACTATCGACGATATATCCCTGACAAACAGCCTGTTGCAAACCAATCAGCAAGACAAATCTGCACCAAAAGTATATCCAACCATTGCAAAAAATGAGCTATATATCTCATACAATTTTACAAACAACAACCCCGATTTGCGCTTTGAAATTTTTGACCTACAAGGAAAATTAATATCAAATACAACCACAAAATTGTCAGACAATACCATACAAATCGACATTTCAAAACTTGCTGCCCAAATGTATGTGCTAAAAATCAGCGATCATACTACAAGTTTTGTTTCAAAATTCATCAAAAAATAATTTCTTTTTTTTTTGGCGCACACCATCCGTCCAGCACACGATCTGTCCCGCTGCACGCTATATCTTTTTGGATTTTCTGAAAAAGAAAATCCAAAAAGGATGCCGCTACATCGGGGCGATTATAGACTTTTTGGGTTTTCAAAAACTCCAAAATGTTGACCAATTTCCAAACGATTCCGTTCAACCGGAGTTACATTGTTGGCTTTTCAAGCCCAACGAAACTCTAGCTGTTGGGTGCTGCCCTTCTCTCTTGTCGTAGGTCTGCTGTGTCAAGTTTGCACTGTCCCCCATGCGTTGGCTTGCAAGCTCTTTTTATTTTTTTAGCGTTTATTTGTGTGTCGGCAAAAAAATAAAATGTGCTTGCAAGTGCGTGGGCTGTATGTCCGCTGTGTCCTGTCATTACGCTGCTTTTCGTTTGTATAAATGTTGTTGAAATTCTATAAACAGTCGGCTAATGTTTGCAACGTCTCCCAAAATGTCTTTGGCATCTTCTAAAGATTGATATTTGTTTGTCAGCAAAATTGGTAGTTTCTCTTGGTCAAGTTCTTCTACACCTGTCTCAACGTATTTGCTCAAAACAAATTCTATAAACTCTTTTTGCTTATTGTCAAGCAAGGCGAAGATTGTCGCTTGTGCTGCTGCTACTCGTGCTTCTCGTGTCATTGGCTTGATGTCGCTGTTAAACACATATTCCAACACATCAAACAAGTCGCTTTTTTAAGCGTCAATGAGTTTTTTCAAAGTGGTCAGTTCTTCTTTTCCAAAACCTGCTGCATCTAATTTTTCTAATAGTGTCCGTCTTGTAATTGGGTTGCTCCAAAGTGTCCGCAATTCATCTTCACTTTTGAAAAGGTTTGGCAATTCGCCAAACAGATTATTCAAAAATTCTTCTGCTGAAATTGGTTTGCCGTCTGCACTCCAAAATGAAGTTGAAATCATTGATTGTATTTCACGTTCCTTTCCGTCTTTCAACTTCACTTTTATTTTTTGTCGCTTGTTGCATTTACAAAATAGTTCACCACAAATCGGGCAAGGTTCTTTCGGTGGTTTTTCGCAAACGCAAGGCGTTTGTCCGCAAACTTTACAAGGTTGTGGCGGTGGTTTTGGGCCAGTTTGACACTCACAAACTAATTGTCCGCAAACTTCACAAGGCAAAGCATCACCGTCCCATTCAGGGTCGGCAAAGTGGTGGTAAGCATCTACAAAATCATAGATTGTAAAAAAGTCTTTGCCATCAAACAAGCGTGTACCCCGTCCTACAATTTGTTTAAACTCTATCATTGAGTTTACTGGTCGCATCAAAATGATGTTGCGAATGTTTCTTGCATCAACTCCTGTTGAAAGTTTTTGCGAAGTGGTTAAAATGGTCGGGATTGTTTTCTCGTTGTCCTGAAACTCTCTTAAAAACTGTTCGCCTATTTCTCCATCGTTGGCAGTAACACGAACACAATAATTCGGGTCGGTGCTTTTCTTGTATTGGTTTACCAAATCACGAACTGCCGCAGCGTGGTCTTGTGTGGCACAAAAAATAATTGCCTTTTCTTTTTGGTTGGCATCGTCCATATAAATCTGAACACGCTTTGCCTCCCTTGCTTTTATCTCAATTATTTTATTGAAGTCGGGTTCGGTGTAAATTCTGCCTTCTTCAATTTCTCCTTCTATAATTTGGTCATCACTGGTGTAGATATAATCGTCAAGCGTTGTCTTGATGCGTTTTACTTTGAAAGGAGTAAGGAACCCGTCATTGATACCTTCTTTGAGTGAATACACATAAACAGGTTCGCCAAAGTATTTGTAAGTATCAACGTTGTCTTTGCGTTTTGGTGTAGCGGTTAAACCCAACTGAACGGCTGGCGAAAAATATTCTAAAATGCCTCTCCAATTTCCTTCATCGTTTGCTCCTCCACGGTGGCACTCGTCTATAATGATGAAATCAAAATAGTCTTTTGGGTATTGTCCGAAGTTGTAGAGTTCACTACTGTATTCAACAATAGGTTCTGCCGCTAAAGAAACTGGTTCTGTTGGTTCTATTTTCTTTATCACTTTAGCATTGGTCATAAAAGTTTGAAAGATGGTAAAGAAAATAGAACCAACAGAACCAGTTTCTTTAGCGGCAGAACCTATTGTTGAATACAGTAGTGAACTCTACAACTTCGGACAATACCCAAAAGACTATTTTG
>JANNBA010000113.1:0-1782 GCA_031384845.1 Bacteroidota bacterium | reverse complement strand
GGCATTTGAGGCTGCTTTTTGTTCGCACCAAGCGTGATCGGTGAGAATTTCTTCGATGTTTTTTTCGACAATATTTACCCATCGTGGGTCTGTTGGTAATTGTAGTCTTAATACTGACATGGGTTTGAGTGGGGTTTGAGTTTGGTGATTTAAGACAAAAAATAATCTATTTATTAGTTGAATTTAAGTGTTTTAAAATCTAATTTGTCAGGTTTCAAAACCCAACACGTTGAATTGAGAGAGAAGGTATTTATTTAATACTAATTTGTTATGAAACATAGCCATTACTTGTTCTTGATTTTAGCAATTTCAGCATCTAAGTCTGAAATGTATTTTTTGTCTTGTTCTATACGGAATTGTTCGTATTCGGTATGTGCTTTTTCTAGGGCTTGATCGTGAGAAATATGTCCAGCATTTGGTAACACTTCTAAACTATTGCTTTCCAAAAATTTATTAGTACGTTCCAACCAATCGGTCATGTTCATGAGTTGGTTTCTTCGGGCTTGAAATTCTGCCAAATCCAAATATGCACTTACAAGCAAATTCAAATCGCCAATTTCATTTTCTTGCAAATAATTTTTGGCAACTATTACATCACTTTTCAAAATCTTCCCTTCAGGTGCATTTTTCCAACTGGTTAATCCCATAAAATCTTTGTTTTTATCAGCACGCTTATAAACAATTTCGGCAGCAGTTTGACCTGTTATTGCAAAATGCAATTTGTTTTGCACCATTTTATAAAATAGTTTGGATTGGTCAGTATCTTTGTTATAATCGGCACTGCATTGCTGAAAAATATCGCCCAATTTTTGATACATTCGGCGTTCGCTAGCACGAATTTCTCTAATACGCTCTAGCAATTCATCAAAATAATCCTTGCCAAACGCTTTTCCGTTTTTAAGCATTTGGTCATTTAAGACAAAACCTTTGATGATAAATTCTTTTAAGGTTTGGGTTGCCCAAATTCTAAATTGTGTGGCTTGTTTAGAATTTACTCTATATCCCACAGCAATAATTGCATCAAGATTATAAAATGTTGTAAGATAGTTTTTGCCATCGGTGGCAGTTGTTTCCATTTTGGAAATAACTGTATTTTCATTTAACTCTCCGCTTTCAAAAATATTTTTTAAATGCTTGCTAATGGCTGGAACTTCTACGCCAAATAATTGGGCAATTAACTTTTGGGTTAACCAAAAATTCTCGTCTTTGTAGGTAACATTTAAGTTAACATTTGTACCTTGATGTTGATAAAATACAATTTGATTTTCCATTGTTTAAATATCTTTTACATCAAACATTTTATTGAAAAAGGCCTCTTCAATCAAACGTACTTTCCGGTTTTCTTCTTCTTTTTTGACATTGGCTAAATTGTTATAGCCATTCAAGTTAATAATATCAAACTCACCATCAAAGACTTTGATGTCTAATTTTTCTACAAAACCAGATACGCGAATGCCGTTGTTGCTGCGTTTCATATATTGTGCGAGTTCGCCAACGTATTCGTCTTTGCGCTCTCGCCCCAATTTTAGACCACGTATTTTGATAATTTCGTGCACCATTTCAAAATGTTCGATTTCTTCTTTGGCCAATGCGAGCATATCTGTTACCAAATCTGGATATTCGGAATTGATGGTGATAATTGTAATGGCATTTGAGGCTGCTTTTTGTTCGCACCAAGCGTGATCGGTGAGAATTTCTTCGATGTTTTTTTCGACAATATTTACCCATCGTGGGTCTGTTGGTAATTGTAGTCTTAATACTGACATGGGTTTGAGTGGGGTT
>JANNBA010000110.1:0-8856 GCA_031384845.1 Bacteroidota bacterium | reverse complement strand
CTATTTTACTGCTAAGGTGTGTGTAGATAGTTGTGGTTTTGATGCTTGCATGTCCTAGAAACTGTTGTATGTAGCGGATGTCGGTTTCGTTTTCTAATAAATGGGTAGCAAAACTGAGCTGAAGGCTATGAAAACTAACTACTTTGTTTAGGCAACAATTAGCGGCTGACAAATAACCTCCAACAAATAACGTTTCAAAACCCCTAAAAGTCTATAATCGCCCCGATGCAGCGGCATCCTTTTTTTGGTTTTTTCAAAAACCAAAAAAAGATATAGCGTGCAGCGGGACGGGAGGTGTGAAGGACGGGTGGTGTGCGCCAAAAAAAGTGACACTTGGTTTTTGTTTTTTGGGGTTGGCGCCATATTGGTGCTGAATATATGCTTGGTAATCTATTTTGTGGTTTAAGTTTTATTTTGGTGCTAAAAAAGTATGTTTTTATTCAAAAAATTGTAAGTTTGCCGATATCTTTTAAAATGCAAAATAATTTGAATATCGTAGAGAAAAAATACAAAAAACTCGTTATTCGGGTTGCTTTGACTGGATTTTCGTATGCGGTTGTGGATACTCTGAACAATCAAATTTTGGTGGTCAATACGATTGATTTTGGCTCCTTTAAAAAATCGAATCATATTGAAGATTATTTTTGGCAAGCCTTTTTAGACCATCGGGATTTGACCAAAATGTATGATAAAGTTGTGGTTATTCATAACAATAGTTTGAATACTTTTGTTCCAAATGCCATTTTTAGCGATGAGTTTTTGGGTAGTTATCTGCAGTTTAACACCAAAGTTTTTGAGACAGATTTTTTTAGTTTTGACGTAATTGACAATTATCAGATGAACAATGTTTTTGTGCCGTATATCAACATCAACAACTATTTGTTGGATCAATTTGAGCGTTTTGAGTACCATCATTCTAGTAGTATTTTGGTGCAGAAATTACTAGAGTTGTCTAAAAACAATGACCAAAAGCAGGTGTTTGTTCACTTTGATGATCAAAAATTTGATATTGTTGTGGTTCAAAATCAAAAGTTGTTGCTCTTTAATACTTTTGAAATTCAAACCAAAGAAGATTTTATATATTATTTGTTGTTTACAGCCGAGCAGTTGCAACTAAATCCTGAAAATTTCAAGCTTCAATTACTTGGAAATATAGTCGAAGAAAGTGCGTTTTATGACATTGCGTATCGGTATGTTAGACACGTCTCACTTTTGGATGTTTCTGATTTACAGCGTAATAACACATTCTCGAAAGCCGAAAATCTCAAACATTTTATACTTTTTCAATCGTGAGAATTATATCTGGAAAATTTAAAGGGCGTAGAATCACACCGCCAAAAAACTTGCCTGTACGCCCAACAACAGATATGAGCAAGGAAGCATTATTTAATGTTTTGAACAATTTTTTTGGATTTCAGGATCTAAAAGTGCTTGATCTTTTTGCAGGTACAGGCAACATAAGTTTTGAATTTGCTTCGCGTGGCAGCAACAATATCACAAGTGTTGATCAAGATTTTGGTTGTGTAAAATTTATAAAACAGGTTGCAGACGAGTTTAATTTTAATATTGCTGCACAAAAATGTGATGTTTTTAAGTTTCTCGAAAAAAACAACAATTGTTATGACCTGATTTTTGCAGATCCACCATACGCATTGGATCAAAAAATATTTGAAAAATTGGTGTTGCTTATTTTTGATAAAAACCTGCTCCAAGAAGCCGGAATGATGGTTATCGAACATTCAAAATATACCAAACTGGACCATTTGATCCACTTTTCTTTCAAAAAATCCTATGGAGGTTCTATTTTTTCTTTTTTTGAAATCAATATTTTGCATGATGAAGAAGCTACATCAGAGCATGAAGCCACCGAGGAAGGATAATTGCTACTGCTTAATGTTGATGATGCTCATCTGAATTGAAAATGAGATATAAAAATTGTATCATACCTCAACAATATATTTTTGAATACACAAACTGTCTTTTCTAAAATATTTGGATTCAAATAGCAAGACCACACCAAAATATCACAATCAATTTCAAAAAAACATAGTCAAAAATGACCAAAATAAATCAAAAAACTTTAAATTTGCGACCATAATTTCAAAAACCAAACAAACCATGAGTACATTTGATGTTGTCATAATAGGATCAGGTCCAGGCGGCTATGTAGCAGCCATTCGTTGCGCACAATTGGGTTTTTCGACCGCAATTATCGAAAAATACAATACCCTTGGCGGCACCTGCCTCAATGTAGGTTGTATCCCATCAAAAGCATTACTCGCCTCCTCCCATCAGTATGCCGATATAGCCCATTTTGAAGAAAATGGCATCGAAATAACAGGCGAAATCAAAATAAATCTTCAAAAAATGATCGCCAGAAAACAAGCAGTTGTCGATCAAACCGTTGGCGGAATCAACTATTTGATGACCAAAAATAACATCACCGTCTATACCGGAACAGGAACATTTATAGACAATACTCACCTACAAATCAGCGCTCAAGATAGCAGTACACAAATTATCGAAGCCAAAAATATCATCATCGCAACAGGCTCAAAACCAGCCTCATTGCCATTCATACAAATAGATAAAGAACGCATTATCACCTCCACAGAAGCCCTAAAACTAACCGAAGTACCAAAACACCTGCTCATTATTGGTGGTGGTGTGATCGGTATAGAACTAGGACAAGTATATCTCCGATTGGGTGCCCAAGTATCTGTTGTAGAATATCTTGACCGTATTATTCCTAGTATGGACGGAGCATTGTCTAAAGAGTTGACCAAAGTTTTGAAAAAACAAGGAATGAAATTTTATACCGCCCACCAAGTAAAAAGCCTCACCCGAAATGACAAAATTGTTTCTCTCACAGCCCAAAACCACAAAGGCGAAACCATAAACCTCGAAGGCGACTATGCACTGGTAGCAGTAGGCAGACGCCCCTACACAGACGGACTAAATGCCCAAAACGCCGGGATAACACTCACCCAAAAAGGACAAATAGAAGTAAACCACCAACTTCAAACCAATATTCCAAATATTTATGCTATTGGCGACGTTGTTCGAGGTCCAATGCTAGCCCACAAAGCCGAAGAAGAAGGCGTGATGGTAGCCGAAATAATAGCAAACCAAAAACCACATATCGACTACAACCTCATTCCGGGTGTTGTCTATACATGGCCAGAAGTAGCCGCAGTAGGGCAAACAGAAGAGCAACTCATCGCCGAGAAAACCCCATACAAAACAGGCAGTTTTCCCTTCAAAGCACTAGGAAGAGCTAGAGCCAGCGCAGACTTAGACGGATTTGCAAAAATTCTTGCCCACGCCACAACAGACCAAATTCTTGGCGTACACATCATTGGAGCACGCGCCGCAGACCTCATCGCAGAAGCCGTAATCGCTATGGAGTTCAAAGCATCTGCCGAAGATATTGCCAGAATTAGCCATGCCCATCCCACATTTTCAGAAGCACTCAAAGAAGCCGCACTTGCCGCCACCCAAAACCGAGCCCTACATATCTAATTTTTCTTTTTTTTGGCGTACACCATCCGTCCAGCACACCACCTGTCCCGCTGCACGCTATATCTTTTTGGATTTTCCGAAAAAAGAAAATCCAAAAAGGATGCCGCTGCATCGGGGCGAAATGAGACCAATTGAGATCATTACATTTTAAGAAAATCGTTGCAACACAACTTCTCTTATTTTTAGATATTGCCCAAAGTTATCCCGCCATTCGATACCAAAGTCTAAAACAAAAAATATTGAATATCAAATAGATAGACTTCAAATAAACAGAAAACCCCGCCAAAAGCAGGGTTTAATTGATTTAATACCTTATATTATTTATAAAGCCTAATGCTGTTTGAGAACCATTTTTTTAATAAAACTATTATCCTGATACATAATTTTCACATAATAAATACCATCCGAAAAACGATCCAATTTTAACATAGTTTCTGAAGCGTATGGTTTGTGATTGCTTACTATTCTACCAAGGCTATCCATAATCAATATCTTTTCTGCAATAATATCCCCAGTGTCTATCGTAAATTGCCCAGTATTTGGATTCGGAAATATTTTCCAAAAATTGTCTGCATTGTATTGGTCAACACCCAATCCATTCACACATTTAACCGAACGGATTCTCGAAGTATTCTGAGCTCCGCAATTTCCATTAGTATTCAAGTGGTATCTAATAACTCCAGATATAGTATTCGAAGACCAAATTAATGGTGTTAATCCGCTCGCTAAAACTACCGTTCCAGAGGCATTTGTTATGGTAATAAAATCTGTTGCAACAGAACTCTTAAAAGTATATTGCTTATTTGCCAAAACATTTATATTGGCATACTCACCAGCCCAAGAGTCAGCAACGATTTGTTCGAAACTGCCCAGACAAGCCGGCGAAAAAGTTGCGTTTGGATACAATCCATTAATGGCTCCGTTACAGCTTAAAGCGGCAATAGTTGAAAAATTTCCTCCTGAAATCCAAGCACTTTTTGAGGTGCCACAATTGGAACGTACCCAAAAATAATAAGTAGTAGCAGCTGACAATCCATTCAAAACACCTACACCAGCCGTAGTACTTGTTGCGGTTGCTGCTGTGCTCGCAATCGGTGCAGTATTGGTAGTGATAATATAAAGGTCATACGAAGCCGGAGCCGTTGCCGGCGCAGTCCAGTTTAATCGGCTAGAATTTGAGGTGATGTTTGAAACCGATAAAGCAGTTGGTGCACCACAACCAATTGCAGTAGAACATTGCACAAACCTTGCTCTAACTGTGCTTTGCGCACCACAATTCGAATTGGTATTCAAATGAAATCTTACTACACCTGTTGTTGTGCCAGAAGCCCAGCTTAATGGTGTTACTCCACTTGCTAAAACCGCAGTCCCAACTGTATTGGTGATCGTAATATAATCGGTAGCAACAGAACTAGTAAAAGTAAACTGTTTGTTTGCCGACACATTTACATTAGAATATTCACCAGCCCAACAGTCTGAAGCAATTTGCTCTGGACTTCCAGTACAGGCAGGTGTAAATGTAGTATTTGGATAAAGACCATAGATGGCGCCATTGCAGCTCAAAGAAGCATTTACGGTAAAGTTTCCACCCGAAGCCCAAACACTCTTGTCGTTTCCACAATTGGATCTTATCCAATAATAATATGTTAAACCAGCAGTTAATCCGTTGATAACTGCTGCTCCAGCTGTGGTGCTTGTTATTGTTGCCGCTGTGGTAATACCCGGAGCAACATTTTGGGTCACCAAATATATTTCATAACCAGATCCAGGAGCAATAGTTGGGGAGGCCCAAGCCAATCGGCATGAATTTGAAGTAATATTAGAAACGGCCAAGCTTGTTGGAGGCAGGCATGACACAGAAGTTGTTACGCATTTTACATATTTTGAAACCAGATTGGTGCTTGTAATGCCATAACCACACTGTGCGTTATCGTGTGAATAAAACCTAACCACTCCAGATGTATTACCAGAATTCCAGATTACTGGATTCGTTGCGCTAGCCAAAACAACTGTTCCCAAGGCATTTGTTATGGTTATAAAATCAAGCTGCCAATTGGTTTTGAAAGTATATTGTGTATTTGGGACTACCGCAATATTTGAATAACTGCCATTTCTACTGTCATTAGAAAAAATTTCATCATTTCCTGTACAAGTTGGCGTAAATGTACTATTTGGATATAAACCATAGTAGGCACTATTACAAACCAACGAAGAAATTGTATCAAAGCTGCCCCCAAATATCCACCCGCCTTTTTGATACAAGCAATCCGAACGAAGCCAATAATAGTAGGTTGAATCAGGGTTCAGGCCGGTTACAAAAATCGAATTTGTTGTAGAATCTGATGTTGAAACATTGAGTTGTGGCGTAGCCTGGGAAGTACTTACATAGGCTTCATATCCAAAATTTGGAGCTACACTTGGCTCTATCAAAGAAATGTTGCAGGAGACTGGTGTTATATTAGAAACGCCTGTTGGAGTAGGATCAAGACAAGGCGGTACTACTACCCATGATATATAGCGTGTTCTCGAAAAAAGATCGGTTGTTTGACATTGCGCATTTTGATGTATATAATATCTAATGGCTTCATCAAAAACCGAGATATAATAAACTTCTGAAGCACCAGATGCGTATATTTGTGTACCGGTACTATTTGTGATGGTTATATAATCTGTTGCAACCGAGGTTGAAAACTTATACCGTTTTTCAGGTATTATGTGAACTCTAGCATATTGACCTGTTTTCGCATCTGAGTTGATAATTCCCGCGCCAGCATTGTTGGTTGCTTGATACGTATCAACGGGATATTGGGTTCCTGTGGTGCATTGTGCGGTGATTTTTGGAATAAATAATAAAAATGCCAAAAGGCATAGCATAGTAATTTTTGTTTTCACGAATGTTTTTTTTTTGTTGGTAATATTAATGGCTGTCCAAATTGGTTGTTGTTTTTCAAAATCTATTAAAGCTGCTTTAATTTTAATAAAAGTACGAATTTAGAAAAAATAAATGGATATACAAACTTTTTTTAAACAACCTTTTCACAGCCATCAACTTTTGATAATATGATTTAGAAGTATCAAATTTTGGGTTTGTTATGTGGTGTTGGTTTTTGAATTTGATTTTCGAGGATTAGCTTTCAAATTTATGTTTTGTATTTGGTTTTTGAGGTGATTTTATAGTTGGGCTACTTGTCTTCTTCGAATCAGGTTTGGTAAATGCAATTTGTCTAATCTCGCCCAGATGTGTGTTGTTTCCTTTTGTTTTTTTATTTTTAGAGAAAACTCGATCGTGCGGATTTTTAATCTATACGATAGTATTTTTGTCATATTCGAGGGATCGTGGGCTTGCCTACCAATATATCACGGGCAGAACCCATGCTACTATTGGTGTTTTGGTCAAACATAGTTGTATTATTTTATAAATCCCAAAGGGATAAAATGTGCATAGAAAATCAATTTTTTTAGATTCGACCCCTTCGGGGTCGTATGGAATTACAATATTTTTTGCTATAAATATGTAACCTCTCCGAGGTTTGTTTATTCTATCTGATTGTGCGGATTTTTAATCTATCCAATACGATAGTATTTTTGTCATATTCGATGGATCGTGGGCTTGCCTACCAATATTTCACGAGCAGTACCCATGCTATTTTTGGTGTTTTGGTCAAACATAGTTGTATTATTTTATTAATCCCAAAGGGATAAAATGTGCATAGAAAATCAATTTATTTTTAGATTCGACCCCTTTGGGGTCGTATGGAATTACAATATTTTTTGCTATAAATATGTAACCTCTCCGAGGTTTGTTTATTCTATCCGATTGCACGGATTTTTAATCTATCCAATACGTTTGCTATAAATATGCAACATCTTTGAGGTTTGTTTATTCTATCCGATTGCACGGATTTTTAATCTATCCTATACGTTTGCAATAAATATGCGATATCTTCGGGGTTTGTTTATTCTATCCGATTGCACGGATTTTTAATCTATTCTATACGTTTGCTATAAATATGTAACATCTACGAGGTTTGTTGATTCTATCCGATTGCACGGATTTTTAATCTATCCTATACGTTTGCTATAAATATGTAACCTCTTCGAGGTTTGTTTATTCTATCCGATTGCATGGATTTTTAATCTATCCAATACGTTTGCTATAAATATGTAACCTCTTTGAGGTTTGTTTATTCTATCTGATTGATCGGATTTTTAATCTATCCTACACGTTTGCAATAAATATGTAACCTCTCCGAGGTTTGTTTATTCTATCCATTCAAACAAATATTCTTCTTTGAATTCGATTTCAAACTTTTTTAAAAATTCTTTATATTCATGTTTAAAAGTTTGCTTTTTATGGTGTTCCTTTTGATTGTTGATGTATGCTATAACATTGTCTAATGCTGAATGGCTATATGAAAATGCACCATATCCTTCCTGCCATTGAAATTTAAACTTTGAAAATTGTTTCTCTTTTATAAAATCATTTGACGATTTTTTTATTTCTCGAACTAAATCCGACAAGTTACAAGATGGTCGCATTCCGATAAGAATATGGATGTGGTCGGGCATTCCGTTAATTGCAAGTAATTTTTGTTCCTTGTTTCTTATAATACCTGTGATGTATTTGTAAAGTTCTTCTTCCCAAGAACTGTGTATTAAACATTCTCTTCTCTTTACTGCAAAAACTACTTGAATATAAATTTGTGAAAAAGTACTTGCCATATTTTTAGGTTACGAATTTGTTAAGTGAAACATTAACTTTCATGTATTCAGGAATTGCAAAATGATGTTTTGGCGGTAACTTCCTAAAAACGTCACGGATTGGATTGGTATTTGATTATGCATATTTGTAAGGTTTCAAAACATTGTTTATGGTATTTGTAGTCCTTCGGGCTTTTGTTTGAAGGCGAAGCCGAAAAAGAAAAGCCGATCGCACGGATTTTAATCCGTGCCCACAAAGATAATCAAAACAATACTAATATTATTACTTCTGATTCTTTGGCTAACCCTGCATAAGCACGATAGCATGCTACAGTTGCCCGAGAAAATTTGTGGGTTTTGCTTCACTTTGTGCGCGCGGATTTTTAATCCGCACCATCTTTCACGAAAGTATTTTTGTCATATTCGAGAGATTGGGATCTGTTTAACCGGAGTTTATCTTGGGCTACATTTTTTGGTATTTGATGATTGCAATTCATTGTTGGCTTTTCAAGCCCAACGAAACTTTAGCTGTTAGCGGTTCGGGCTTTCTTTTTGAGTTAATATTTTCATATTATTTTCTTTTTTCCATTTTTCGGTAATAATAATCCAAAATACAATTGAAATTCCTAAAAT
>JANNBA010000082.1:0-4389 GCA_031384845.1 Bacteroidota bacterium | reverse complement strand
CGACGAAATCAAAAATTTTGACTCCGAAGGCTACCATTTCAGCCCAAACCTCTCCACCAAAACCAAATTGGTATTTGTGCGATAAATTTTTTCTTATTTTTTGGCGCACACCTCCCCTATCCCACACCACCCGTCCCGCTGCACGCTATATCTTTTTTCGGTTTTTTTCAAAAACCAAAAAAAGGATGCCGCTACATCGGGGCGATTATAGACTTTTTTGTGTTTTCAAGACGTTATTTGTTAAGGGTTATTTGTTTTTAATTTGTCGAGCCGCGGGATTTCATCCAAAACTCATTAGGCAGAATCGTAGCAGAAAAAAAATGAAAAAATGATTTAATAATTTTAAAAAAAAGCATATATTTGTAGTAATAAAAGCAATAAACTTTCGCAAATCTACCCGAAAAGGGATGAAATGCGAAGATTGTTGCGTATATTTACGAGTTATAAGCAATAGCTTCGGAACGAAACAGTAAATAACAAATTAAAAATCTATTGAAATTAAATATAGTAAAAATCTATTGTTTTTTATTTTAATATAATAAAAAACTATATATTTGTTGTCTAATAATATAAGAATATGAAAATCGAATATAAAGACATAAAAATTGATAATAATAAATTTCAAATTAGATATCTAACCTCTGTAGAAGATTATCAATTGAAAATTAGCAATGGCAAAATATCCATTGGAGTATTGTACTTTCCAAATTTTCCAATTTCTATGAGAGAAGCGGAACTTGTAATTGAAAAACATTCTTTTGAATTGAGAAAGGAATTAGATATTGTAATTCACGAAAATCCAGAATTTTATGAAACATTCAAGCCAGAACCAAATTTTACGCAATTTGGATCTTCGGGCGGAAAAAATATGTTTGGTGAAATTGTTGCTGAATATTCAAACGCAGTACTTATTCTCCACAAAAAAGTTGACTAATTGCTACTGCTTATAAAAGCTAGAGTTTCGTTGGGCTTGAAAAGCCAACAATGAAACTCCGGTTGAACGGAACCGTCAATTTTATCATCTCTATGGGGTTATCGTAAAGTTTTGTGGGTATTTCACAGCCGTTATTGTATCACTTTTTCGTAGTGTTATATTAGGTATATTTGATTATATTTATACAGTACAAAATTTTCGGTATCATAGCTACCGTAGGTATAGATCAACATGGGTTTTATACAATTGAGGCTGACGGAATACAATCAGAACTGGAATCCTATATCATTACAGATGGTTTAGGAGAACATCTATCCACTTTTATCAAACAACACCAGTAATATTAAAGAAACTGGGGTTAATAGTGTTTAGTTCTTTTATGTGAGTGTTGTGCTTCGATATAGCAATCTTAGAATTGGCAAAAAAAGAAATGACTAACAATTAGTTAATGCTAGTATTAATGTGAATTACAAGGAATTATTTGTAACAAATAGTTACTTTTTTTATTACAACAATAAACTAATTTTGTCGCAAATATTTACTAAATTTGCGACAGAATTAAAAACGATAAACAAGTGCAAAGTATTGAAAAACAAATAGAAAAATCAATAAAAAGCAAACCAAAAGGGACTTTGGTTTTGCCTGACGATTATATGAGTTATGGGGGGGCAAAAGCCATTCAAAAATCCTTGGAACGCTTAGCAGATAAACAATTGATTGTACGAGTGGCACAAGGCATTTATGTAAGACCAAAAATAAGTAAATTAATTGGGGCTTTGGTTCCATCAGCCGAGGAAGTAGCAGAAGCCATAGCCAAAAGAGACAGAATAAGAACCTTGCCAACAGGAAGCTATGCTTTAAACGCATTAGGACTCAGTACACAAGTGCCAATGAATATTGTATTGCTAACCGATGGTTCGCCAAGAATAATAAAAATAGGCAAACGAACGATAAAGTTTAAAAAAACAACACCAAAAAACTTATTAGTAAAAGGAAAAATTAGCCGATTGGTCATTCAAGCATTAAAAGAAATCGGTAACGGCAAAGTAACCGCAGTAGAAGAAAACAAGATAATTGACCTATTAAAAAAGGAAGACGTAAAAGACCTAAAACACGATATTGCACTGGCACCAGTTTGGGTTCAAAAAATAATGACAAAAGCATTAAACTATGGCGAAAATTGATTTTTATAAAATAGATGAACCAGAAAAAGAAGCCGTTTTCAATGCAATAGCTGCCGAAAAGGGAATGACTCCCTTTGCTGTAGAAAAAGATTGGTGGGTAAGTCGCACTTTAGAAATTATATTCCAAATGAACATAGCCAAAAATTTGGTATTTAAAGGTGGTACATCCTTGAGCAAAGCTTGGAAATTGATCAATCGTTTTTCAGAAGACATTGATTTAGCTATTGATAAGGAATTTTTTGAAGGTTACAAAGGCGCTATTACTAAATCAAAAATTACCAAACTAAGGGAAGAAGCGGGTATTTATACCACAGGAACTTTCTTTGAAGAATTGCAAGAAGAATTTAGAAAAAAAGGATTTCAGGAGCTTACATTTAAAGTGATTGATAGCGGAGAAAGTGACCAAGACCCAAGGATTATTGAAATATACTACCCAAACATTATTTCCCAACCTTCCGAATATGTTTTACCAAGAGTACAAATAGAAATCAGTTGTAGGTCATTAAGAGAGCCTTTTTCTATTCAAATATTTGGAGCATTGGTAGATGAAGTATATGCCGATAAGGATTTTGCAGAACCTTTATTTGAAGTGCCAACCGTAAATCCGGAACGAACTTTTTTGGAAAAATTATTCTTGTTGCACGAAGAATTCCATCGTCCTGCAGACAAAATGCGAGTAGATAGATTAAGTCGTCATTTATATGATATATACCATCTAACAAATGCGGGTATTGCAGAAAAAGCAATTAACAACAAAGAGCTGTATGAAACTATTGTAGCACACCGATACAAATTTTCAAGAGTTGGTAAGGTAGATTACAATGGCCACAATCCAAAAACACTGAATCCAATTCCAATCAAAGAAAAACTAGAAGAATGGAAATCGGATTATTCCAAAATGAAGGAAGATATGATCTACGAAGAAAACAAACCCTCTTTTGAAGACCTAATAAAAAACTTAGAGGATTTGAGAAACAAAATGCAACTATTAAATTGGCAATTTGAACTTGAATTTCCTATCAAAAACAACTAATTACCAACCACTAAATTATGATCGATACTTGGTTTAAAAAAGATGTAGAAAAAATTTTCAATACCCATCAAATAGTAGTTTTTTATTGGCGAGTACAAAACAATAGGCTTTTTTGCCAAAAAAGCCCGCGGTTTGATGGTGCGTTACCTCATAGAACACAACATCGAAACGATCGACGAAATCAAAAATTTTGACTCCGAAGGCTACCATTTCAGCCCAAACCTCTCCACCAAAACCAAATTGGTATTTGTGCGATAAATTTTTTCTTATTTTTTGGCGCACACCTCCCCTACCACACACCACCCGTCCCGCTGCACGCTATATCTTTTTTTGGTTTTTTTCAAAAACCAAAAAAAGGATGCCGCTACATCGGGGCGATTATAGACTTTTTTGTGTTTTCAAGACGTTATTCGTAGGGTGTTGATTGATAACCGCAAATGGTTGCCCAAACAAAGTAGTTTGTTTTCATAGCCTGCTTCATAGTTTTGCTACACATTTATTAGAAAACGGAACCGACATCCGCTACATACAACAGTTTCTATGACATGCAAGCATCAAAACCACAACTATCTACACACACCTTAGCAGTAAAATAGTAGATAAAATACAAAGTCCATTAGAACAGCTAGTAAGCAAGCTTAACAAAAAAGATGATTTATAAAAAAATTAATAATTGCTTGTATCTAAAAAAATAATACTATTTTTGATAAATATTTGAAAGTGCAATCAACATAAAAAATGTTAAAAACGCAAGAACTTTCGTGTATTTACTAGTTAGGTGCAACGTTAAAAAGAAATATTAAAAAGATGTTTTTCATAGATTTTTTTTTAACGTTGCACCTAACTAGTAAATACACGAAAGTTCTTGCGTTTTTAAAATTTTTAATTTTGATTGCAATTTCAAATATTTATCAAATATAGAATTATTTTTTTTAGATATAAGCAATTATTAATTTTTTTTAAAATCATCTTTTTTGTTTAGCTTGTTTACTAGCTAGTCTAGTGGACTTTGTATTTTATCTACTATTTTACTGCTAAGATGTGTGTAGATAGTTGTGATTTTGATGCTTGCTTGTCCTAAAAGTTCTTGAATATATCGCCTGTCGGTTCCTGATTCTAATAAATGGGTGACAAAACTGTACCTACGGCTTTGAAATATAGCTACTTTGTTTACGTTACTATAAACGATTAACAAAAAACCTCTCAAAAACCCCATAAGTCTATAATCGCCCTGATGC
>JANNBA010000076.1:0-8647 GCA_031384845.1 Bacteroidota bacterium | reverse complement strand
GGCAGTTTCAAGAACTGTTTTCACTTTGCCAACAAGATTAAAATCTTTGGTATTGATTTTTTGGGGTTGTGCGAATGAGATGTAAAAAGTGAATAGTAAAATTAGGTTTTTCATTTTTGATTGGAGTTAAAAAAACCCTCTAGGAGGGAGAAGGTTTTTTTGGGGGTATTTTTTAATATTTATGGTTTCCGCATCCATCCTTGAACAATGAAACCGGAAGGAGAACTAACTGTATTGCCTGTTCGTGACAATGTCCAGCCAACCGGGTACAATAATCCTGTACCCCCATTTTGATTAGCCATTTTAACTTGATTTGATGAAACTTCGGTTATAATTGCAACGTGTCCAAAAGGATTTGAAGCGCCTGAACCTTTCAAACAGAAAACATCTCCAACTCTTGGAGATTTTGTACCACCATTTGCATACTTTGTTAAAGCTACATTAGATGTAAAAAGCTGAAATGCATGTCCATTTGAACCAAGTGACATACCATAATTTTGTAGGTAATATCTTTTGTAAAACTCAACACATTGATATTGATTGTTTCCATCTGCTAAATCAGTATCATTGGCATATATTTTTACACCATCTACAGTACATAATTGATTACCAAAAACATAAGGTGCGGGCTTATAACTTGGTATTGTATAAACCATCAATGGCTCTGCATAGTATTTTGTGCCGCCAGTTGTTGATTCTACTACGGGATAAAAATGTGCAACGCCCTGGGCAAAAGTTGCAGAAATGGTTACATTAACAGTTGTAGCACCTATGGCATAATTTGCAGATCCTGAAGTTGTTGTACTACCAACAGAACCCATTTTTAGTTTTGCAACACCAGCTACCGAAAAAGCAGTTCCGTTTTGTTTGCTAATTTGCACAACATATTGCGAGCCATTATTTGATAACACTTTAGCCCTTATAATTCCTCCCGCATAATTTCCACTAGAGGCACTTAAAGTGACAGCCGAAGCACTTAAAGCTGTGAATTGTCCCACTACTGGAGTAACTGCATAAGTAGCATTTACGGAACGATTTGAAATGGAAGGACTTGATTGATTATCATCAATGATATCCTCCTTCTCACAGCTTATCTGCAATAATACAAATAGGCAAATTGTAGTTGACATTTTTAAAATTTTCATATATGAATTAGCCTGTTTTTATACGAGTTTCCCGCTTTGCTATTTCTCGAAGCAACTAAATTAATTTAGGGTAGTTGCTTGTTAAACCCTATTTTTTAATTTTTGATTGTTTATTTTAATGTTTCTAATGTTTGTTTTGGAAACAAAGTAAACTTGCAAGGAACATTTTTATTTTCATAAATGTAGTTTTAATTTTTAACAATTCTACAACAAAAAACCGCTTGTTTATCAAGCGGTTTTTTGTGAAATGATGAACGAACAAGTATTTTTATTGTAACGGTAGTTTACGCACGTAAACAAGCAATTCTATTTAGTTAAATTTCGCCGTCAACAAAGAATTTTTAACTATTTCAAGATACGAATCGCCAATAGGAAGTTCTAAAACTTCGGTATTTGTATTAATTTTTACAATTTTTTTGGTGGTATTAAGCATTTGAACAAATTGTTTGTTGATGATGTAGCTTTTGTGAATGCGAATGAAATTATTGGGCAAAATCGCTTCAATGTCTTTTAAAGTTTTTGAAACAATCATTGGTTTTTGGTTGGTGCGGTATATATGGCAATAGTTAACATTGGCTTTGATGAATTCAATATTGTCAAGTTGCATAAAAAAATGTCCATCAGTATTCTTGATAGTGATGTGTTTTTGAAAATCGAGGAGCTTTTTTTCAAATTTGTGCAACGCTATCATCAATTCATCTTCGTCGATTGGCTTGTCAAGAAAATACAAAACATCTGTGTTTACAGCTTTTTTGGCATACTTGTCAACGCCAGTTGTCATAATGATATAAGGCATTTCGGTGGTGAATTGTCTTATTTCTTTGATAAGGTCAAAACCGTTTTCGTTTCCTAATTCTACATCAAGAAATATGATGTGCGGTTTTGTTGAAAGTGCTAATGCTATTCCTTTGGTCAAAGTATGTGCCGTTCCTATTTCTTTAAAATTTGAATGTGCCTTTAAGGCGGTTTGCAAGTTTTGCAAGGCACCAAGATTGTCTTCGACGATGATGTAGTTATAGTTCATAAAATTAATTTACTTCCACAATTTTTCGAAATCGAAATTTATAAAACAATTTTTTTCTATTTCTAAATCTACGTTATTTACTTGTTCATAATGATTGTTTATTAGCTCAAAAACCTCGGCTGTTTTTTTTATATAATCCAAAAGAATATAAAATTTAACACCTTGTGATTGATATATTTCAAACTTTATTGTTCTGTCTCTAACGGTTGTTGACGGTGATAAAACTTCAACAATCAAGGTTGGTGGAAATTCTAAAAAATCAGTTTTTAAATCCTCACAAACAATCATTAAATCTGGGCGAAGTATTGTAAAATCGTTCACTTTCCAATCCAACTCAATAAAAACATTACAAGTAAAATCTTCGTTTTGTTCTAAAGATTTTAAAACCTGAAAGTTGCATCGTGACACCGTTTGGCTGTGTTTCCATATAGCAGACGGCAACAACTGAATAGGGTAGCCATTGACCAATTCCCAGTCATCTTTCCAATTTTTATAATCGTTATAAGTGTACTTTGGTGGTTCAAAATTTAATAAATACATAATCAAATATTTTTACAAATTTACGAATATTTATAATCCATTGGTATTTTTACTTCAACTTTTGTACCTTGCTGTTTGTCGATGATGTCAAAAGTAGCATTTTCTTTGTTTTTTGGGTTTAGTGTTGCAAATAATTTTTGATACGTTGTTGTTCCTATGCCGCTATCTAACGATATTGCAAGGTTTCTACCTTTTCCGGTATCGTCAACTGTAATACAAATAAAATGATCTTTTTCTTCTATTTGTACCGTAATATTTCCGCCAGTTTCTTGTTGCTTTATGCCGTGTTTAATGCTATTTTCAACAAGGTTTTTTAATAACAATCTTGGGATTTGAGTTTGGGTATTTTCTATCGTATTTTGAACCGCAAATTCTAATGGGATTGATGACATACTTTTTTCTAAAGACAAGAAATCGTCTATTTGTTGCAATTGATTTCCGATGCTATCAGTCAAAGAGCTGCTGTTCAAACTTGCTTTTGTCAGGTTGAATAGTTTAAGCATTTTCTTGTATGAATCTGGTGCTTTCTCTTGTATTTCGGGAGAGATGTGAGCTAATAAATTTTTAATTTCGTGTGGGTTCAATTGATTGTTGAGACTTGACAATTCTGCTTCTATAAGACTTTGTTGTAAACCTAATAATGTGTTTTGGGTTTTTAGATTGCTCTGTTTTTGCTTATTTATAAACCAAAAATAACTACCACCTAAGAGTATTAATAATAAACCTATACCACCAAAAGCAATATATTTATTGGTCTTTTCTTTTTGGATTTGAAGTTGTTGGGTTTTTATTTTGGATTCTTTGAGTTCTGTTTCGTATTTTATTTCTGATGAAGTTATTGAATTTGCTACTTGTTCGTTGAATAATTCATTTTTGAGTTTAGTATATAAGTCAAAATTTTCTTTTACTTTTTTAGGATTGTGCTTAATCGAATATAACTCTATAAGTTTTGGGAGAGATTCTATTAAATCAGATTTTATATTTAAACCTAATAGTATGGATTTATTTTTTTCGTAATTTAATATTGAATTATCATAATCTTTCATTTCAAAATACCCTATAGCTTTTAATGAATAGGATTTTGATGTCGATTTTAAATCGTTCATTTTACTCAATTCAGATAACGACTCATTTGATAAAACTATAGCATCACTATATTTTTTTTCTTTAAGTAAAATTTCAATATTTAAATTGTTTAAATAAGGTTTTATAGCTTCATCTACAAAACTTAAAGTGTTTCCTAATAATTGAATTGAATCTAAATATTGTTTTGAAAAAACAATATTATTTAACTTTAAATAGTTGTTTGCTAGATTAAAATAAACCTCTTTTTTTGCAGAATTTTTTGTTGTCTTATCTTTTATAAGTGAGGTCTGTTTTAAATTTAGCTTTAATACTTTGACTGCATTATTATTTTCATTCAGACATTCATATATAGAAACTTCATAGTTTAGTAAAGTTGTCTTTTGTGTTGGATTAAGATTATTGAAGTTCCGTTTTAATTTAAATAAATAAGATTTTGCTACGTCAAATTGCCCTAAATTAATGTACATATTAATTATATTTAATTTCATATTATTAATAATGATTGAACAATCGTCACATGCTCCAATTTCTTGTAAATAATTTATTGCTAGAGAACTGTTTTTATAATTGTTTTTAGAATCATTCATAAGATAATATATGTTGCCTATGTATGAATAAACTAGACCGATGGTATAATTATTGTTACTTTTATTAGCTAAAATTAGTGCTTCTGAAAGGGTAGCCAAGGCTTTCTTTAAATCCATTTTGTGATAAAAATACCACGCTATTATGATTTTTGATTTTGCAATAGTTGAATTGTCTTTTGACTTTAAAGCATAATTAAAATACTCATAAGCTATCATTTTTTGATTAACCGGATCTTGATTAACGGCAAATACGTTGAAAAGAGCCTTGTAATCTTGAAATTTATCAATCTTATCTTTTTTAAGTTCTATTTTCAAACTATCAATTTTTTTATTAGGTTGCGCCAAAAGTGTACAACCCCAAAAAAGCATCACAATCAGCATCAACATTCTTTTCATGTTTGTTATTTTATACATTAATCTACTTATTTATTATGACAAACAACCCTTTTTGTTGATTTTAAATTGTTTTTGAATTTGATGTTAAATTTCAAAAAACTATTTTAGTGGCTTCAAATGAGGTCTTTACGGTCAATTTTTTTGCTAATATATAAAACCTTTATGAAAACGCAATTTTTTTGAAAATGTTTTTTATTTCCAAAAATAAAAGCTATAAATAAATATAGCATTTGGATTTGATAAAAACCCAATTGAAAATAAACTTTATCTATTATAAGGTAGATTTAATAAATCAACTTCATTTTCATTTTTACCGGCTTTATAACATTCGGCTTTCAAAACTCCTAAAAGTCTAAATTCGCCCCGATGTAGCGGTATCCTTTTTGGATTTTCTTTTTCGGAAAATCCAAAAAGATATAGCGTGCAGCGGGACGGGTAGTGTAAAAATGGTGATGATGTGCGCCAAAAAAAGAGCACTATTGTTAGTATTTCTGTTTAAAATGAGGTGTTAAAAGTGAGCGACAATCCACTACTTTCTGGCACAAACCTGCACACGCCTCCTACACATACGAGCCCTCCACGCTGACGGCCATAATTGAGAGCAATTCTACTTGATTTTTTGCTAAAAGAAGTTCCGAAATTAAAATAATGGTTGCGACGCAATGCATAATCGTTGCCATAATTATACAAATCAGATACGTAAACCGCAAAGTTTGCGCTTGCATTAAATTCGATCAAACTTGAGACCCAATTTTTTTTGTCGCTATCAGCCCACAAATGTTCTAACTGCCATTTTACAGATTTTGAACCCGCCATTTTATAGGTTGTTTCTGCAGTTAAAATATTGGTTTTGATCAAATTATATGTTTCTTCAATTAGTTTTTTGTTATAATATTGGTTTATAAAAGAAAAGTTTGAATGCCAATTTGAATGCCACTTTTTGGAAATTTCTACATTAAAATCCGAATAATATTTTTTTCCAAAACCAAGAAAATCGGTTTGATAATCCTGTGGAAACGAAATCACAAAAGTGCCGCCGAGGGCATTCCAATTAGAAAAATTAGCGGCTAGTTTTGTACCGTATTTTCCACCAAAAAAACTTCCTTTTTTGAAATTATAAAACACATCTATTTGTCCGCCAATCTCGCCTGTTTTTACTAATGATTCATCGTTCAAAATTACATTTGCCTGCGCTTGATAGCTGTATATATTGGCCAAATTGCTATGATGCTGCTTTGTCAAACTTGGAATAAAGTTCAAAATCTTGTCGTTGAAAGGGTTTCCTTTTGCACTTCGCTCTGAGAAAAAGCCCATGTTTTCTAAACGTCTAAAGCTTGCATCGATTCCAAAACCTTTTTTTGAAAAACCTAGGTTGAGCAACAATGCTGATCCCGATTTTATAAAATCATTTTTGATTTGATAATCACGTACAATCGCATCTTTTGATTTAAAATTAAATTCAGACGAACCATAAAAGCCTTTGTGCAAAAAATTGAATCGGGCTGCATAAGCACTTGTCAAATTTTGAAATTGCTGGTTTTCAATATTTGCAACTTCGTTTCTACCTATATATGTGATGCCAAAACCCATTTCGTTGGCATTAAGCTGCAACAATTTTGACAAATCAAATTGGATATCGCCACCAAAGATTGGGTTTTTTACCACTTCAAAACCAGAACGTTGCAATCCGTATATTGCTTTTATACTCAAAAAATCCGTAGGGCGATAGATTATTTTTGTGCCTCGAAGTGCATTATTAATTCCCAAATTGCGATCTTCCCAACTTCGAAAAAGCAAACCGCTACCAAATTGCTCAAAGAAATAGCCTGCCGTAAAATCTATTTTTTTAGATTTGTAAGCAACATAATAACTGCCGATATTGGTGTTTTCATAACCCGGATTGTAGTTTAAAAGTGCTTTTTGCTGATAACTTTCTGTTTGAAATCCCGTTGTCCAATTTTTAAATCTGTAGTTTAACAACACATAATTATTGGATCTCAAAGGATTTTCGGGTTGCAAAACGGCTATGTCAAATTCGTTGATCAAGCCATTATCATTCAAATACCACTGCGAATTGGATTCAAAACTGCCAAAAAAATCACTATTTTGTTGCCCAAAACCAAAAACAGAAGTCAACATAACCAAACCAAAAAAAAACTTTTTCATCCTACAATTGTTTCAATTTTTCAAAAAGTTCGTTTTCGCCACCAGCGGCATACCCACTTTGAACGTGGACTATTGCGTTGTTTTTTACAACAATCAAAT
The DNA here is from genome assembly GCA_031384845.1 of Bacteroidota bacterium. Classification (GTDB taxonomy): domain Bacteria; phylum Bacteroidota; class Bacteroidia; order Flavobacteriales; family Flavobacteriaceae; genus Flavobacterium. Next base: position 1,604 of record JANNBA010000076.1, on the reverse strand, counting down.
AGGGAATATTTACTATAGACAGCGCCCGCTTAAAGTCTTGATTTGTATCCAATAACACCTCAAAAGTCCAATCTTTGCCATTAGCAAGTGGTTTTACACGTTTTTGAGTTCTAGAATCATCTGTAGAAACTGCTAAAATTTCAAAATTAATAGTTTTTTTCCAATCTGCTTCAACTTCATTTATTGCCTCCAATTCTTCGATACACGGCCCACACCAGGTTGCCCAAAAGGAAAAAACATACAATTTGTCCGTTTGGACAAAATCAGTTTTTAATGCCCTTGATTTGCCATCAAGATTTGTTAAAATCAAATCGGGCAAGGAATTTTGCGCCCATGAAGAAGAACTCAGTAATAACAAAAATAAATATATTTTAGACATTCGCATTTTTTTACAAATAAATGAATAAATAATTTTAAATTCTACAAAAAATGTAGTTAATTTGTTAAAAATTTAAAAAGCCAAAGCAATGTTCAAAACCATAGTAGCCTTTCTTTTTTGCAACTTATTTTTGGCCTGCAGTGATACCATCATTATTGACAATCAGCCTGATACAACAGCAAATGCAGCAGCGATACCCGGTTATTTCAAAAAAAGGGTTTTGGTCGAAGATTATACAGGAACTTGGTGTGGCAACTGCACGCGGGTGTCTTATGCGATAAAAAAAATTGAAGAAGACCCCGCCAACAACGCTGTATTTGTTGCTATTCACAACGGAAATGACCCCTATCATTTTTCTGATATTCAACCACTTAAAGATTTAATTTCGCCAAAAAATGATTTAGCTTTGCCACAATCCCGACTTAATCGCACCCAAGTTTGGTCGGCGCCAGAGCCCAAAAATTTGGCACAAGTAAAAAATTTTTCTAGCAATAATTGTGGATTAGGACTATCAATTAGTAGCACCGTTTCTAACCAAAATATAGCTGTAGATGTAGGGATTAAATTTGCATCCAAATATGAAAATCTTCGGATTGTTGTGTGCATTTTAGAAAACAAATTGATTTATGACCAAGAAGATTACACCACCTATTTTGGTCTAAAATTTCCAAACCATACCCTATATGATTTTGAGCACAACCACGTCTTACGTGCTGCTTTGACCAATATTATGGGCGACGCCATCACAGAAGCCACCACAAACGGGCAAACGATAATCAAACATTTTGAAACCACAATTCCCTCAAAAATAACCAACAAAAACAACCTCAGTTTTGTGGCCTTTGTGGTCGATCAAAACAATACGGTCATCAACGTTCGTGCGGGCAACAGCAATGAAAATCAAGTTTTTGAAGAAAATTAAGTTTTTTTTGGCGCACACCAACCCGTCCCACACACTACCTGTCCCGCTGCACGCTATATCTTTTTGGATTTTCCGAAAAAGAAAATCCAAAAAGGATGCCGCTGCATCGGGGCGATTTTAGACTTTTTGGGTTTGCAAGACGTTATTTGTTGGAGGTTGATTGTTAACCGTTAATGGTTGCCCAAACAAAGTAGTTAGTTTTCAAAGTCTGCTTCATAGTTTTGCTACTCATTCGCTGGAAAATGATGTAGATATACGATTAATACAAGATTTATTGGGGCACAGCAGCAGCAAAACCACAAC
>JANNBA010000044.1:0-2883 GCA_031384845.1 Bacteroidota bacterium | reverse complement strand
ACTGTTACAGTTGTAGTAGAGCAGTTGGTTGGGTTTAGGTTCTCACAGATTTTGTACGTAAAGGTATAAACGCCTGCTGGGGTTAGTGCGTTTACCGCTACTGCACCACTTGTGGTATTGAAGGTAATGCCTGATGGTAATGCACTTACTAAAGTAGTTGTTACTTGGGCATCGATTACCGCTACACCGTTCAAGGTGTCGTTTGTTCTTACATTGGTAAAAGCTGTTCCGCCGGTGTAGCCAATTACTGGAATAGCATTCGTGTCTGGGTTGGCTACTATCGCTGCTACTGCTACATTGACTGTTACGGTTGTAGTAGAGCAGTTGGTTGGGTTTAGGTTCTCACAGATTTTGTACGTAAAGGTATAAACGCCTGCTGGGGTTAGAGGAGAAACAGATACAGCACGTGTGGTAGAATTAAATGTAATTCCTGAAGGCAAAGCGCTCGTTAACGAAAGTGTTATACGGCTTATAACTGTAATAGGCGAGTCATTAAGAGTATCGTTTGTTAAGACGTCTGCAATAGCCAAACCTCCAACATAACCATTAATAGCAACTGCATTTGTATCTGCATTTGCTACTAAATCAGCTTGCAAGACATTAACAGTAGCAATTGCATTTGAACAATTTGTAGGGTTTAAATTCTCACAAATTTGGTAGTTAAAAGTATAAGCGCCAACTGGAGTAAGTGGTGATACTGCTACAGCACCAGTGGTAAGATTAAAAGTAATACCAGACGGCAAAGCACTTAATAAAGAAATTGTAACTTGGCTTTGAATAACCGCTACACCATTAAGAGTATCATTGGATAAAACCGTTGCAATTGCCGAACCACCAGTATAGCCATCAACAGCAACTGGAGAAACATCATTTTGTGCGATAATTGGAGCTACAGCTACTAAAATTGTAACGGTTGCGGGGTCACAATTGGTCGGATTTAAAATTTCGCAAATTAAATAAGAAAAAGTATAAGTACCTGCAGGAGTGAGCGGGTTTACAGCTACTGCTCCGGTGGCGGTATTAAATGTGATTCCTGAAGGGAGAGTACTTGTTAAGGTGGTTACAACTTGACTTGGATTAACAACAACACCGTTTAAAGTATCGTTTGTTCGAACATTGGCAATAGCAGTTCCGCCGGTATAACCATTAATAGCAACAGCGTTTGTGTCATCATTTGCTAATATTGGAGCAACGGCAACATTTACGGTTACGGTTGTTGTAGAACAATTGGTAGGGTTTAATATTTCACAAATTTTATAAGTAAAAGTATAAACTCCTGCAGCGGTTTGTGCTGCTACAACAACTGCGCCCGTACTTGTATTAAAGCTAATTCCGGTTGGAAGCGTACTCATCAAGGTTGTCGTAACCTCACTAGCAATAACGGCTACACCATTTAAAGTATCATTTGAACGAACATTTGCTATTGCAGTCCCGCCTACGAAACCGTTTACGGCAACGGCATTAGTGTCTGCAACTGCCAAAATTGGGGCAACAGCAACGTTTACAGTTACTGTAGTTGTAGAACAATTTGTTGGATTTAAAATTTCACAGATTCTATAAGTAAAAGTAAAAACTCCGGCTACGTGTTGTGCACTTACTGCAACAGCACCCGTGGAAGTATTAAAAGTAATTCCGGCCGGCAAACTGCCAACAAGGGTAGTAGTTACTTGACTTGGTATCACAGCAACACCGTTTAGGGTGTCATTTGTTCTTACGTTTGGAATGGCAGTGCCTCCAGTATATCCATTTATAGCAACTGCATTTGTATCTGGGTTGGCAACAATTGGAGCTGCGGCTACTACGACGGTAACTAATGCTGGATCACAATTCACGGGGTTTAAAACCTCACAAAGATTATAAGTAAAAGTATATGATCCTGCAGCTTTTCCTGATGCTACAACAACAGCACCAGTACTTGTATTAAAAGTTATACCTGCTGGCAAAGTGCTGGTCAAAGTAAGTGCAACTTGCGCAGGTACAACGGCAACGCCATTTAAGGTGTCATTTAGTCTTACGTCTGAGATGGCTGTTCCGCCAACATAACCGTTAACCGCAACTGCATTTGTATCATTATTTGCAACAATTGGCGGAGCAAAAACCGTAACATTTACGGTCGCTGGATCACAATTTGTAGGGCTAGAAACTTCACAAATTTTGTATGAAAAAGCATAAGTTCCAGCTGCTGTGCCTGGACTAACTGTTACTGCTCCTGTAGTAGTATTCAAATTAATTCCGGCAGGCACAAAAGTAGTTGCAGAAATCACAACATTAGCTGCTACTACAGCAACTCCATTAATAGTATCGTTAACCAAAACGGTGGCAATAGCTGTTCCTCCTGTAAAACCATTTATAGAGGCCGGAGCAACATCATTATTGGCAAGAATTACATTTACTGGGGTTGGGCAGATTGTAGATGAATTGTTTCCAGGTGTTAAATCTTTTTGAGTTGCGGTGACAGATGCGGTATTACAATATGAACCTGTGGCATTTACCCTACAAGTAATATTAATAGTAGGTGAGACTCCACTTGCGACAGAACCAACTGTCCAAATTCCTGTTGCGGAATTATAAGTCCCTTGTGTTGCAACATGACTTATATAGGTATAACCACTACCTAATAAATCTGTAGCGATCGTTCCTGTAGCTATACTTGGGCCGTTGTTATGAGCAGTAAGTGTAAAGATAATATTGTTTCCAACCAATGGAGTCAAAGTGTTTACTGTTTTTACGAGAGACATATCAGAGAAAGTGGTCAAGCCAAAATCTGCCTCACATTTTGACCCATCAGATGTCAAGAATGTGATAGGGTAAGTGGTAACAGGAGAAAAAGGAGTAGCCACCAAATTGGCAGGAACTGGGGTTGTTAATTTGGCAACAAAATAC
>JANNBA010000204.1:0-11844 GCA_031384845.1 Bacteroidota bacterium | reverse complement strand
TTCAAAAAATAAATTGTATTTTTGTTAAAATTATTTCAAATGAAAGCAAAATATATAAATCCATTTACAGATTTTGGGTTTAAAAAAATATTTGGAGAAGAAGCCAGCAAACCCTTATTGCTTGATTTTCTGAATGCTATATTGCCCAAAAATGACAAAATAGCCAAACTTTCATTCAAAAATAATGAACAATTGGGTCAAACCGAATTTGACCGAAAAGCCATTTATGACATTTATTGCGAAAACGAAAAAGGCGAAAAATTTATTGTAGAACTTCAAAAAGCCAAGCAAAACTATTTCAAAGAGCGCACCATCTACTATTCTACCTTTCCTATACAAGAGCAGGCCGCAAAAGGCGAATGGAACTATAATCTGAAAGCCGTTTACTGCATCGGGATACTCGATTTTACGTTTGATGATTATGAATCCGAACCCGAAAAAGGCGAAGTCATTCACACCATAAAACTCAAAAACCAAAACGGAAAAACGTTTTATAACAAGCTGACTTATATTTATCTTGAAATGCCAAATTTCAAGAAATCCGAAGCCGATTTGAAAACCCGAATCGAAAAATGGTTGTATTTTATCAAATATTTGGAAGATTTTCAATCTATTCCAAAAATTTTTGACGATGCTATTTTTTCAAAAGCGTTTGAAAAAGCCGAAATTTCCAATTATGATGCGACAGAATTAGATCATTATCACGACAGCCTAAAAACCTACCGTGATTTGAAAGGCGTTATCGACACCGCATTTGACGAAGGGAAATTGGAAGGGAAATTGGAAGGGAAATTGGAAATTGCTAAAAACGCAAAACTTATTGGGCTAAAAATGGAAGATATTATGAAACTAACTGGTTTGGGGCAATCTGAAATCGAAAAATTATAAATATTCGTTTTTGGAATTATTGGGTTTGATAATTGGTTTTTAGATTTTCATTCAAAATTAAAACGGATCGTTATTGAAAATTAATTTTCTGGTCAATTGCAAAATTTCTTGCAGCGACATGCGTGAGGGCAAAGGCGGAGCTCTTTTGGGGATGGCGTTTTTCAGCCAGCCCCAAAAAGCGGGAGCCGGAGACCGACCCGACAGGGGCACGCCCAAAAAATATTATTTTTGTCGTTTTTTGAAGCCTAAAATTAGGGCTATTAATCCAATTATTAATGTAATAATGTAGAGTATTGGTGCTGATTGCCGTACAAAATTTGCGATGGCAAAGCTTATAATACTGATGAAATAGCATTGTATTGCGGTTGCGTTTTGGATGAATTTTTTCATTTATTGAAAGAAGCTATCGACAAATTCGTTGCTGTTGAATACTTGTAAATCGTTGATGCCTTCGCCAATTCCGATGTATTTTACGGGGATTTGAAATTGGTCTGAAATGCCAATTACTACGCCTCCTTTGGCGGTTCCGTCGAGTTTTGTGACGGCAAGACAGCTTACTTCGGTGGCGGTTGTAAATTGTTTTGCTTGTTCAAATGCGTTTTGGCCTGTAGAGCCATCGAGCACCAATAGCACGTCGTGTGGGGCATCTGCAACTACTTTTTGCATGACACGCTTTACTTTGGTAAGTTCGTTCATGAGGTTTATTTTGTTGTGTAGTCGCCCGGCGGTGTCTATTATGACGATGTCTGCATTTTGGGCTACGGCGCTTTGTAGGGTGTCAAAGGCTACTGATGCTGGGTCGCTGCCCATGTTTTGTTTGACCAACGGCACGCCTACTCGGTCTGCCCATATCTGGAGCTGGTCTATGGCGGCGGCCCGAAAAGTGTCTGCTGCGCCAAGCACTACGCTGTATCCTTGTGCTTTGAATTGTGCGGCGAGTTTGCCGATGGTTGTGGTTTTGCCGACTCCGTTTACTCCCACGACCATCATGATATAGGGTTTTGTGGTTTGTGGAATGCTAAACTCTGTGGTTTGTTGTGTGTTTGTTTGTGCTAATAAGGCGGCTATTTCTTGGCGGAGTATTTGGTTGAGCTCGGTTGTGTTGATATATTTTTCGGTGGCTACTCTTTTCTCTATTTGCTGTATGATTTTGAGTGTTGTGTTTACGCCTACGTCTGATGCGATTAGAATTTCTTCAAGATTATCGAGTACTTCGTCATCTACTTTTGATTTTCCGGCTATTGCTTTGGTGAGTTTGGAAAAGAAGTTTGTTTTTGATTTTTCGAGTCCTTTGTCGAGGGTTTCTTTTTTTTCTGTCGAAAATATTTTTTTGAAAAAGTTCATCGTTTGTGCTTTTGGTTTGTGATGCGAATTTGTGCAAATATAAAACAAAAAAGCTACTTCGGTGGGAAGTAGCTTTTAAAAAAATGTATTGTGATTTATTTCTTTTTCAAGAACTCATCTACTTCATCTGGATTCATGATTGATTCTACAAATGTGTATGCGCCAGATTTTGGAGATTTTATCATTTTTATTGCTTTTGATAATCTCTTTGATGCGGTTTGTAACGATGCTACGGTTTTCTTTGCCATGACTAATTGTTATTTAATTTCTTTGTGAACTGTTACACGTTTAAGGATTGGATTGAATTTTTTGATTTCCAATCTATCTGGTGTGTTTTTTTTGTTTTTGGTCGTGATATATCGTGATGTTCCGGCTACACCTGTTGTTTTGTGCTCGGTACATTCTAATATTACTTGAATTCGGTTTCCTTTACTTTTCTTTGCCATCTTGTTTTGTGGTTATTTTGGGAAATAGATTATTTGATAAATCCTGCTGCTTGTGCTTTTTTCAAAACGGCAGCGATTCCATTTTTGTTGATTGTTTTTATGGTTGATGCGGCTACTCGTAGCGTGATCCATCTGTCTTCTTCAGGAAGATAAAAACGTTTTTTTAGTAAGTTTACAGAAAACTTTCTTTTGGTTTTATTCATAGCGTGGGAAACATTATTTCCTACCATCGCTCTTTTACCTGTAAGGTCACAAACTCTTGACATTATGCTTATCTTTTATCGTTATTCTATTTGAGGGTGCAAATAAAAGAAAAATAAACCTATCTACAAAATAATTATTCTACATTTTTTAAAATTTCTTTCATTAATAGATTTAAACTTTCATTTATGGCTCTATTTATCACTTTTTCACGGGGTTGCCCCAAATTAAATTCTTTTATGATGGTGTCACTTGGTGTTGCTATGGCTACAAAAACCGTACCGATGGCCGCTTTTGGGTCGCCGATGGATGGGCCAGCATTTCCGGTTGTGGCAATTGCATAATCGGTTTGAAATATTTTTTTGGCATTTTGTGCCATCAAAATAGCAACTTCTTGGCTTACGGCACCGTAATTTTCTATGGTTTCCGTTGGAATTTGCAACAAATTGGTTTTACTTTGGTTTGAATAACAAACAATGCTACCCTTGAAATAGGCAGATGCACCTGCAACGGCGGTTACTGTGGCTGCTATTTTGCCTCCTGTACAGCTTTCGGCGGTAGAAACGGTTAGTTTTATTTTGGTTAACTGCTGACCTATCATCACTTCGAGTGTTTCTGAATCGTCAAATCCTACAATGATATCACCAATTATTTCCGATAATGATTCGACATTTTGAGCAATTTGGTTTTCCAAAAATGTTTTGTCTATACCTCGTGCCGATAGTCGAAGCCGTACTCTGCCTGGGCTTGGCAAATAGGCCAGTTTGATACAACTTGGCAGCTGATTTTCCCAGTGTTCTATACGCTCTGCCACCAAACTTTCGCCTTGTCCGTAGGTCAAAATTGTTTTGTGTATTATATAGGGTCTATTGTATAGACTGACAACTTTGGGAACGACTTGATTTTCTATCAGGTATTTCATTTCATAGGGTACGCCTGGCATCGATACAAAAACGGTGTTTTCTTTTTGCATCCACATTCCGGGTGCGGTGCCCACTGCATTGTGCAAAACGGCGCAAGTGGATGGTACAAGTGCCTGATCTTTATTGATTTGTGATGCTGGCCGCTGCATGACTCTTTCGATCAAATCAATGACATGTGCTTCGACTTCGGGATTTCTTACCAAATGATCTTCAAAATATTCACAAAAAGTGTGTTTGGTAATATCGTCTTTGGTTGGGCCCAATCCGCCGGTAATTAGCACCAAATCAACCTTGTTTTGATACTTTGCGAAGCTATCCAAAATATGCTGTTTGTGGTCTGAAATCGAAATCATTTCGACTATTTCGATTCCAATTTTGTCTAATGATTTGGCGATAAATCCGGAGTTGGTGTCTGTTATTTGACCTATCAAAATTTCGTCGCCAATGGTGATGATGCTTGCTTTCATATTATTATAAAGAGTTTATGTATATTTTTTTTTGATCTAAAATCAGAATTGTTTTGAATATTAAAATTAAAATCAGTCTAAATTTTCGATTTGTTTGTAGGCCTCAATTACTTTTTTTACTAGGCTGTGTCGCACGATATCTTTGTCGTCAAGATATATTATGCCAATTCCATCAACATCCTTTAGCACCAAAAGCGCTTCTTTGAGACCCGATATAGTTCGGCGGGGCAAATCAACCTGACCTGGGTCGCCAGTAATCATAAATTTGGCATGCTTGCCCATGCGGGTCAAAAACATTTTCATTTGAGAATGTGTGGTGTTTTGTGCCTCATCCAAAATTACAAATGCGTTATCGAGCGTTCGCCCACGCATAAAAGCGAGTGGTGCAATTTGAATAATTCCTTTCAAAATATAATCTTCCAATTTTTCGTTTGGCAGCATATCACGAAGGGCGTCATACAAAGGCTGCATATATGGGTCTAATTTTTCTTTCATATCACCGGGCAAAAAACCAAGATTTTCTCCTGCTTCTACGGCTGGTCGGGTCAAGATAATTTTTTTTACCTGTTTGTCCTTTAGAGCTTTGACAGCCATGGCCACACCGGTATAAGTTTTGCCTGTACCTGCTGGCCCAACGGCAAAAACCATGTCGTTTTTGAGCAGCGTTTCAACCAATAACTGTTGGTTGGGCGTTATGGCTCTTATGATTTTGCCCCCAACTCCGTGTACCAAAATTTTATCGGCTGTAATAATTTGATTTTCAGATGGTTTGTCATTCATGATTACCCTCTCTATAACGTTAATGTCTATGGAATTGAAACGTGAAAAATGTACCATCAAACGCAAAAATTTGTTTTCAAATTCATCCAACACTTCGCTTTCGCCAAAGGCTTTGATCGTCGAGCCACGAGCTACAATTTTTAGTTTTGGATAGTATTTTTGTAAAGAAATGAGATGTATATCCTGAATACCCCAGAAATCTTTTGGAGCAATATTGGTGAGTTCGATAGTTTTTTCGGTCAATTTTTTTTGTTAAAAAAGTTTATAATTTTTGCAATTAAAGACAATTACAAAAATAAAAAAAAAATATTAAATTTCTGTCAAAAAAGGGTCGAAAGTGATTTTTTTTTTGACAAAAAAAATTGCTAACAATACTCGCAAAAAACCTTAACTTTGCCACCTTAAAACTTTTGCTTTTTTTTTGATTTGTAAGAAATATAAAAATTATTTATGTCTATAATCACACTTACCACAGACTACGGACTCAAAGACCATTTTGTTGGTGCTTTGAAAGGTAAGATTTTGACACAGTTTTTGGAAGCCAAAATTATTGATATTTCTCACGATATAGATCCCTTTAATGCTTTTGAAACCAGCTATGTTGTGGGTGCTGCTTTTCAAAGTTTTCCAAAAAAAACAGTTCATATTATAGGAGTAGATGCTGAACTGAACAAAGAAAATCAGCATCTTGCAATACAGTGGGAAGATCACTTTTTTATTTGTGCCGATAACGGAATTTTGAGCATTTTGACACAATTTATTGCACCCCAAAAAATAGTTGCTATCAATATCCATAATAGATTATCTGAACAGGCAACAGATTTGGACGTGTTTGTTACGGTGGCGTGTCATCTAGCAAAAGGAGGCTCGATGAACGTGATTGGAAAAGAAATAAACAAAATCAAAGATGTAACTGTAATTCAACCTGTGGTTTCTGAAGACAAAAATACCATCAAAGGGAATGTAATTTATATAGACAATTTTGGAAATGTGGTTACTAATATTTCCAAAAAAATGTTTTTGGAAGTTGCAAAAGGACGTGGGTATGAAATTCCATTGAACCAAACAAGAAATCAAAAAAAATCGAGTCCAATAACAAATATTTGGGCAAAATATTCGGATATTGCGCATTCTAATTTGTATGATATAAAAAATTATGAAGGAGACAAATTGGCCGTATTTAATGAGGCTGGTTTTCTTGAAATCGCTATTTTTAGAAGCAATCCAATGGCAGTTGGCTCTGCGGCTAGCCTTCTAGGAATAGCCAAAAGAGATACCATAATAATTGCATTTAATTAACACATTTATGAAATACTATAAACCCCAAATTATGAATTTATGAAATCAATTATTTTTAATGAAGTAAAAGCCTTTTATACCACGCCAATGGGATTTTTGACCATCGCTTTTTTTTTGATAGTCAACGGCTATTTTCTGTGGTTTACGGATAGTGAATATAATATTGTTAATCTAGGATTTGCAGATTTGAGTTCCTTTTTCAAAATATCTGGAATGATTTTGGCCTATTTGATGCCTGCTATTACTATGAAAACATTTTCTGACGAGAAAAAACAGGGCACAATGGAACTTTTGCTTACAAAACCCTTGAGTATTTGGGAAATTGTTCTTGGAAAATATTTTGGCACATTGATATTGAGTTTCTTCGCACTTTTTCCTACTTTTATTTACCTATATGTATTGTGGATATTTGGAACAGATATAGGTCATTTCTCTTGGGGTTGTGCTGGAGGATGTTATATAGGATTGTTATTATTAGTAATTTCTTATGCCGCAATAGGGATTTTTGCCTCTTCGCTTACCAAAAGTCAAATTATTGCATTTCTAACCGCATTTTGTATTTGCTACGGTTTCTATTATGGCTTTTATGAACTAGCAAGTTTGCACCCTGCTTTGAGTAACGAGATTGCCTATTTTGGTATGGAATCTCATTTTAGAAGTATGACACAAGGCGTGATTGATAGCCGAGACGTCTTATTTTTTGTCAGTGTAGCCATTATTTTTTTAAATTTAACGGTTCTTAAATTAAAAATATTTAACTCAAAATGAAAAACCATTTTAAGGAAATAATCATTGCAATCATTGCAATTTTGATCATAAATATTCTCGGAAATCATTACTTTTTTAGATTAGATCTTACAGCCGATAAACGTTATACCCTTTCAAAAACTACATTAGCAATTTTAAAAAATGTTCAGGAGCCACTCTATTTTGATGTTTATCTTGATGGAGAGATTCCAGCAGAATTTAGAAAATTGCAGTCCGAAACCAATCAAATGATTGAAGAATTAAAGGCTTATAACGATAATATAATCCTGCAATATATAGACCCGCTGGAAGACAAAGATCCAGAGATGAAAAAAATAAAAGGGTTGTTCAAAAAAGGGTTAACACCAGTAAATGTTTCTGTAAAAATAAAAGGAAAGCAAACGCAAACGATGGTTTTTCCATGGGCAACTGCAAGTTATCGCGGCAAAACTGTAAATGTGCCTTTACTGAAAAACTTGATGGGAGCAAGTACAGAACAGAAAGTGATAGGCTCTGTACAACATTTAGAATATTCATTTGCAGATGCGCTTCACAAAATTACTACGCCAAAACAGAAAAAAATAGCCATTATCAAAGGAAATGGTGAAATGGCGGATGCTTTTTTGGCAAAATTTTTGGTGCAAATTCGTGACAACTATTACCTTGCACCATTTACTTTGGACGCAGTAGATAGCCTTCCAAATCTGACATTAAACAGCCTAAAAAAGTTTGATTTAGCAATAATTGCAAAACCTACAATTGCTTTTACTGACAAAGAGAAACAGGTTTTGGATCAATACATCGTATCTGGAGGCAAAACACTTTGGCTTATCGATCAAGTAAAAATTGAAATGGACAGCCTGAAAAATCAAAACGGAAGTAGTATTGCCCTGCCAAATGATTTGAATTTGAATGATTTATTTTTTAAATATGGTTTCAGAATTAGTCCAGATTTGATCAAGGACGAACAAGGAACTCCCATAAAATTGGCTACAGGAGCACCCGGAAGCAACACCCAATATCAAGAATTTAACTGGAAGTTTGCCCCTTATATCATGTCACAAAGTAAGCATCCTATCAGTAATAATCTTGGAGGCATAAAATTGGACTTTGCTAACCCAATTGATACCCTAAAAAACAAAATTAAGAAAACCATATTGCTGCAAAGCTCCAAAAACTCAAAAAAAGTTGGCACACCCACCGAAATATACATCAATATGGTGGCAGAACAAACTGACCCTTTGGATTATCAAGCCGGTGGAAATTTGGCAGTTTCTATTTTGCTAGAAGGAAAGTTTCGCTCAGTTTTTGAAAACAGAGTTTTACCGTTTTTGGACAAATCTTTTAAAACAGTTGACAAAAAAAGTAGTATAATTGTGGTAGCCGACGGCGATATTATTAAAAATCAATTAGACAAAGACGGCATTCCAGTAGATTTGGGATATGACCAAAAAACAGGCTTAATGTATGACAATAAAGATTTTTTGATCAATGCAACCAACTATTTATTAGACGATACCGGATTAATGTCTGTGCGCAACAAGCAAATCGAGTTGCCCCTCCTAGACCAGGAGCGGATGTATGAAAACCAAACAGAAATTCAATTTCTGACCATTATATTACCTATATTAATAACCGCAGTGATGTGTTTTGGATTTTATTATTTTAGAAAAAGAAAATATAGCAAGCATTTTTGACAAAAATGTTTTAAAGTTGTAGTCTTTTAGATATATTTGTACGATAATTTTTAAGAACATAACATTTTTAACAAAATCATAAAAAAATGAAATTTATAGTATCAAGTTCCTATTTACTGAAACAATTACAAATATTAGGAAACGTTATCAACAGTAGCAATTCCTTACCAATATTAGATCATTTTTTGTTTGAATTGAACCATCAAAATTTGATAGTTTCAGCTTCAGATTTAGAATCTACAATGTCTGCAAGTTTGGAAATAGACTCAAGCAACAGTGGAAATTTTGCCGTTCCAGCAAAACTATTGCTCGAAATTTTGAAAACATTTCCGGAGCAACCCTTAACGTTCACCGTTCAAGAAAACAGTACTATTGAGATAAATTCAAATTCTGGAAAGTATGCATTAGCCTATGCTCCTGGAGACGAATTTCCAAAGGCCGTTTCAGTAGAGGACCCATCAAAAACTATAGTACCCGCAGAAATTTTGGCGTCTGCAATTAGCAAAACTATTTTTGCCGCCGGAAATGATGATTTAAGACCTGTAATGTCGGGCGTTTTATTTCAATTTTCGCCAGAAGAATTGGTATTTGTAGCTACAGACGCGCACAAACTAGTGAAATATTCGAGAACAGACATCGTTTCTACAGAAATAGCGAATTTTATTATGCCCAAAAAACCTTTAAATATTCTCAAAAATATTTTAGGTGCTACCGATGAAGGTATAAGAATTGAATACAATAACTCAAACGCAACATTCTCATTTGATAATTATATATTAACTTGTAGGTTGATAGATGGCAAATACCCTAATTATGACGCCGTTATTCCAAAAGAAAATCCAAATAAATTGATCATCGATAGGAACAGATTTTTAAGCTCTGTAAGACGAGTTGCTTTGTTTTCTAACAAAACTACACATCAAATTAGACTTAAAATTGCAGGTACAGAGCTTAATATTTTTGCAGAGGATATCGACTATTCCAACAAAGGTGAAGAACGTTTAACCTGTGATTATCAAGGCGATGATATGCAAATTGGCTTCAACTCAAGATTTCTAATAGAAATGCTGACCAATCTACAATCTGATTTAATTATGCTTGAAATGTCGTTGCCAAATCGAGCCGGAATTTTGACACCCGTTGACGGATTAGACGAAGGTGAAAAAGTAACGATGCTTGTAATGCCAGTAATGCTTAATAATTAATTATTATTTTATACACTCCAAAATAAAACCTCAATTTCAAATGAAATTGAGGTTTTTCAATAAAGAAATGATGACAAATACTGATGAAATAGTAGCTCTAGCAACACCATCTGGATCCGGAGCCATTGCAATTATTAGGGTTTCTGGCGAGAATGCAATTTCAATTGGTAGCCGAATTTTTAAATCTGTAAAAAACAAAACTTTAGAAAACCAAAAAACCCATACCCTACATCTTGGTAATATTGTTAATGAGAACAGAATTATAGACCAAGTTTTGATTTCGATTTTCAAAGCTCCAAATTCTTATACGGGAGAAAACACTATCGAAATTTCGTGTCATGGATCACGTTATATACAACAACAAATAATTCAATTGCTAATTCAAAAAGGTTGTAGAACAGCTGCAGCTGGAGAATTTACGTTGCGAGCATTCTTGAACGGAAAACTCGATTTGTCTCAAGCAGAGGCAGTTGCAGATGTGATTGCATCGGATAATGAAGCTTCGCATCAAATTGCAATGCAACAAATGCGTGGCGGATTTTCGACAGAAATTGCACAACTACGACAAGAACTACTCAATTTTGCCTCATTAATCGAACTAGAATTAGATTTTGCAGAGGAAGATGTTGCTTTTGCAGATCGTCACGCGTTTGAACAACTAATTGAAAAAATTGATTTTGTATTAAAACGACTAATCGATTCATTTTCAATCGGTAACGTGATAAAAAATGGTATCCCAATAGCCATTGTTGGATTACCAAACGTTGGAAAATCTACCCTTTTGAATGCCCTACTAAACGAAGATCGCGCTATAGTTTCGACTATTGCTGGCACAACACGAGATACAATTGAAGATGAAATTGTAATTGGCGGATTGAATTTTCGGTTTATCGACACGGCCGGTATCCGTAAAACAAATGATGAGATTGAAAGCATCGGAATTCAAAAAACATTTCAAAAAATGGAACAAGCGCAACTTGTTTTATATATAATAGATGCACAAACTCTTGATAACGAAATAGATATTGAACAAACAAAATTAGAAATTGAAAAAGTAAGAAACCAATATTCCTCAAAAAAAATCATTGTAATTCTCAACAAAATCGATTCAATTTCTGATAATCAAATAACTCATTTAAAAATAGCTCTAAATGATTTTATAGCAATTTCAGCAAAACAAAATTTTGGAATAGAAACTCTAAAAAAGCAACTATTGAAAACCATAAACACCGAAAACCTAACTAATAATCAAACTATAATAACAAATGTTCGGCATTATGACTCGCTCCAAAATGCTTTGATAGCTATTCAAAAAGTGAACCAAGGGATAAAAAGCAATCTCACGAGCGATCTGTTATCTATAGAAATTCGCGAAGCATTGTACCATTTTGGGCTCATCACCGGAGAGGTTACAAATGACGAACTATTGGGAAATATTTTTGCAAATTTTTGTATCGGGAAGTAAAAAATTAATTATAAAATGTACTATTCCAAATTGCTTCATTAAAATTTTTACCTTGCCAAAAACTAAAATACAATGCAATAGCAGATAGAGATTTAAAAATAAATAATCCACAAACTACTTTAAAAATATCTTCGTTTCCTGGTCCAAAAAGATTTCCAGGAGTCACAAATGCTATTAATGCACTAATTGCAAAAAGAAAAATCAATAAACTACCAAAATCTCTAAACGGTCGAACAGCAATTTTTCTGAATGGATTAATATCATTTCCCCATTTATGGATTAAATAATAATAATCGTTTCCGATTGGCGCAAATAACAATGGATCATCATAATTTTTTAATTGAAAAAGTTTCGATGGTGCCATTATTTTAAATCCATCTAG